>JAEXUU010000403.1 GCA_023452965.1 Pseudomonadota bacterium
GCTCCAGGCCGGGCTCAACCCGCTGCTGGTAGGCTTCAATGCGATCCCCAAGGTCGCGGTTGTGCCGATCCTCGTGCTCTGGTTCGGCGTCGGCTGGCTGCCGCCGGTGCTGACCGCCTTCGTGATCTCGTTCTTCCCGATCGTGGTCAATGTCGCAACCGGCCTCGCTACAATCGAGCCCGAGACCGAGGACGTGCTCAAGGCGCTCGGCGCAAGCCGGTTCGACATCATGACCAAGGTCGGCATTCCCCGCTCGCTGCCCTATTTCTTCGGGGCGCTGAAGGTCTCGATCACGCTCGCCTATGTCGGCTCGGTGATCGGCGAGCAGAACGCCTCCAATCTCGGCATCGGCAATTTGATCACCCGCGCCTCGGCCGATTTCAACGTGCCGCTGGTGTTCGCGGCGCTGATCGTGCGGGCCGTGCTCGGCATCTTCCTGGTCGCTGTCGTCGATTTCGTCGAGGACCGGATGACGGGCTGGGCCAAGCGCTCGCAGATGGCGCGCGGCTGAGCGAAGCCTGAAGACGGCGGTTGACTCTTCGCGAGGGTGACAGCGCTCCGTCGCCTGCCTATCGTGCGCGCCCTCTAGCAGAGGGCCTGTCGATGCTTCCCGATATCCGCGACTATGAGCGCCTGCGCGCGGCCTTCCGCTGGCAGATCCCGGAGCGCTACAATATCGGCGTCGATTGCTGTGACCGCTGGGCCGCGGTGGAGCCCGACAGGACCGCGATCATCGAACTCAATCCGGACTGGTCGGTCACCCCGGTGAGCTATGGCGAGTTGCGGGCCCAGTCGAACCGGCTCGCCAATGCGCTGCGCCGGCGCGGCGTCGGCATCGGCGACCGCATCGCGATCCTGCTGCCGCAGGGGCGGCATGTGCCGATCGTCCATCTCGCCGCCTACAAGCTCGGCGCCATCGCGGTGCCGCTGGCGGCCTTGTTCGGCGCCGATGCGCTGTCCTACCGGCTGAACGATTGCGGCGCCAAGGTGCTGGTGACCAATGCGGCGGGCCTTTCCAAGCTCGCCCAGATCGAGGAGCCGCTGCCGGAGCTCGACCTGATCCTCTCCAGCGACGGCGCCGATGGCCGGGCCGAAGGGCTGGCGGAGGCGCTCGAAGCCGAAAACACGGATTTCACCCCGGTCGACACCTCGCGGGACGACCCGGCGCTGATGATCTACACCTCCGGCACCACCGGCAACGCCAAGGGCGCGCTGCATGGCCACCGGGTGATGCCGGCGCATCTGCCGGGGGTGGAAATGCCGCACGAGTTCCTGCCGCAGCCGGGCGATCTGATCTGGACGCCGGCCGACTGGGCCTGGGCCGGCGGCCTGCTCAATTGCCTGATGCCGGCGCTGCATCACGGCGTGCCGATCGTGGCGCGGCCGGCGGCGAAGTTCGATCCGGACGAGGCCTTCCGGCTGATGGCCGAGCTTCGCGTGCGCAACAGCTTCATCCCGCCGACGGCGCTGCGCATGCTGCGCTCGGTCGACAATCCGCGCGGGCGCTACGACCTCAAGCTGCGCACCGTCGCCTCAGGCGGCGAGTCGCTCGGCGCCGAGACGCTGGCCTGGGGCCGCGAGAAGCTCGGCCTGACCATCAACGAGTTCTACGGCCAGACCGAATGCAATCTCGTGCTCGCCTCCAGCGCGGCGCTCGGCGTGGTCAAGCCCGGCTGCATCGGCAAGGCGGTCCCGGGCCATGACGTCGCGGTGATCCGCGCCGATGGCAGCCTGTGCGAGCCGGAAGAGGAAGGGCGGATCGCGGTCAGACGGCCGGACCCGGTGATGTTCCTGCGCTACTGGAACAAGCCCGAGGCGACGGCGGCGAAGTTCATCGGCGACTGGATGACCACCGGCGACCAGGGCCTTTGCGATGCGGAAGGCTATTTCCGCTTCGTCGGCCGCGACGACGACGTGATCACCTCATCGGGCTACCGGATCGGGCCCGGCGAGATCGAGGATTGCCTGCTCCGCCATCCGGCGGTCTCGCTGGCCGCTGTGGTCGGCAAGCCGGACGCGCTGCGCACCGAGATCGTCAAGGCCTTCGTCGTGCTGGCGGCGGGCCATGAGCCGTCGGAGGCGCTGGTCGCCGAGATCCAGGGCTTCGTGCGCCAGCGCCTCGCGGCGCATGAATATCCGCGCGAGATCGCCTTCCGGACCGAATTGCCGATGACGACGACCGGCAAGATCATCCGGCGGCTATTGCGCGACGAGGCTGGCTGAGGCCTACCGGCCTCGGCCCGCGCTTCGGGCGCGGCAGCAGGCGCAATTCGCCGAGCGCCAGCCTGTCGGTGACGGCGTGCGGGCCCGGGACATCGCCGACCAGCTGGGCGGCATGGTTGCGGCGGCGGAGCTGGGCGACGAGTTGCGCCAGCGGCGCGAAGCTGGCGAAGCGCTCCTCTTGGGCGCTGGCATAGAGCCAGCGCCGCCGTCCCTTGCCGATCACGATCGCGCCGGCGATTGGCTGGCCATCCAGCGTCAGGAGGCCGGCGCGGCATTGCCGAGAGCGGGCGAGGCTGCGGGTCATGGCGCGCAGGAAGGCGGTCTCGCGGATGTCCTGCAGGGTCGCGGTGCCGGCCCTTGCGAGGGGGCCGGATGCCTCCAGTGCCAGCAGCATCTCGACGATGTCGCGCAGGTCCTGCCGCGAAGAGGCTTCGACCAGAGCTAGCTCGCCATGGCGCGACAGTCCGTGGCGGAGCGCTGCGAGGTCGGGACCGCCCTCGGCCGGGGGCAGGGGCGGCGGCTCAGCCGCACTCAGCGTCGCGCGCCAGCCCAGCGCAGCCGCCTGCTGCAGCACGCCTTGGGCGAGATCGCCGTCGCGATCGATGCCGGGCAGCAGCAGGCCGCTGGAGGCGAGGTTGCCCCAGCTTCCGCGCATGCCGAGCACGGCCTCGATCACCGGGCCGAGCTCGTCGCGGTCGATCAGCGGCGCGGCGTTGCCGAGCCGGGCATCGTTCCAGCCGGTCAGGGTATCGCTGCCGAACAGCCGTCGGATCGGCTGGAGCGGTATGAAGCCGAGCAGGCGCCCGGTGCTGCCCGACTTGCCCTGCCAGACCAGCAGGACCTGGACGTCGCGGAAGCTGACGAGATGCTGCGCCGCCGGCAGTGCGAAGCCGGGCTCGTAGAACGGGTTGGGCTCGATGGCGCGGGCGGCGAGGGCGGTCCATTCCGCCTCGATCGCGCCACAGGCGGAGAGCTGGCGTCGTTCGACATGGACCGGACCGCTCGCCTTGGCGCCATATCCGATATTCGGGCGCGCGGCGGGCCGACGGCCATCGGCCGGGATGTTCAGAGCGAAGAGGTTCGGCATGGTCCTGCCTCCGGAGTCCGACCGGATCGACACTGTAACGT
>JAEXUU010000420.1 GCA_023452965.1 Pseudomonadota bacterium
GACAACCGGAACGGGGTCGAACCTTCGGTTCTGCCGTAAAACAGCGGGGGCGCATCGAAGTGATCGTCCCGTTCCGGCCCCGCCCACACGGCGGAGAGGGGAATCATGTGGGCGAGATTGAGCGTCGAGATCGGCGGCTGACGCACGTTTGCATAGACATGGCCGGGCAGACTGCCGAGCCAGGCGTCCACCGCGTTCACCGTCTCGATCATGGCAGTGAAGTCGCGGCCCTGGATGACCTTCTCGACCAGCCGCAGCTTCTCGGCGGCGATGGCGGGATCGCGGTCCCACACCGTCACCGTGGCGGTGACGTAGGCCATGCCGGCATAATCGGCACCCAGTTCCTGCAGGGCGGTGTCGGCGTCGGCGGCCTTGTTCGAGGCGTCGCTGTCCATCAGGACCGACGCCTCGTTGGTCATCACCTCCTTCAAGATCGCCACGACGCTCTTGCGCTTGGCGAACCACTGGCGGCGGATGCGGCTCAGCAGCTTGGTCGCGTCGGTCTTGTCGAGCATGATCGCCCGCGTCGCCCAGCGATACTCGAAGGCGAGCCGGTTCAGCTCGTCGAGCAAGCCGGGGAACGTCACGCTCGGAAAGCCGACGATGGTGAGCGTGCGGAGGTGATGGTCGCCCAGGCGCGGTTCCAGCCCGCCGGTCAGCGGCTCGTCCGCCAAGAGGGCGTCGAGGTGCATCGGCGTTTCCGGCACGCGCACGCGCTGGCGGCGGGTCGAGACCGTGCTGTGCAGGTAGGTCAGCGTCTCGGCGTCATTGAGCCAGCGGACCTCGGGCACGAATCCCTCGACCAGATTGAGGACGCGGTCGCTGCGATCGGTAAAGCCCTTGAGCAGTTCCCACGGATCGACGCCGGTCGTGGCCCGGCCCTCGTAAAGCCAGCCTTCGGCGCGCGCCGCTTCCTCTGCGGGCGGCATCCACAGCAGCGTCAGGAAATAGCGGCTCTCGAAGTGTGCGCCTTCCTCGCGGAATTGTTCGCGGCGCTCGAACTCGACCAGCGACGACACAGGATCGGGAAAGTGGCCTTCCGGATAGTCGAGCGCAGGCGTGCGCTGCGCCTCAACGAAGATCGCCCAGCCTGAGCCAAGCCGACGCAGCGAATTGTTCAATCGCGCAGTCGTGGCGACCAGCTCGGCCGGCGTCGCGCTGTCGAGATCGGGGCCGCGAAACCTCGCAGTGCGCTGGAACGAGCCGTCCTTGTTCAACACGACCCCTTCGCCGACCAGCGCGGCCCAGGGCAGGAAGTCTGGCAGGTTTGCAGCTTTGCTACGATATTCGCGCAAGCTCATCATGGCCGCATCCAAACAGGCAAGCGGAGGTGGCGGCGGGCCACGTCCACGAATTGCGGGTCGCGGCGGGCGGCCCAGACGGACAGCCCGTGGCCGATGGCCCAGATGACCAGGCCTGCGATCCACAGCCGCAGGCCGAGGCCGATCGCGCCCGCCAGCGTTCCGTTGACGATGGCGAGCGCCCGCGGGGCACCGCCGAGCAGTATCGGCTCGGTCAGCGCCCGGTGAACGGGAGCATGGAAACCCGCGATCGGTTCGGCCACGTCGAGCATCCGACCAGCGCCCCGCCGCCGAAGCTGAAGAAGCTCAGGAAGAAGGAGCTGGCTGCGAACGCGATCGACAGGCCGAACACGATCTGGATCAGCCGGCGGAACCCGCCGCTGGTGTCGCCGAACGCCAAAGTCAGGCCGGTCACGATGATGATGATGACCGCCACGATCTTCGCCACCGGCCCCTCGATGCTTTCGAGGATCGACTGGAGCGGCGCTTCCCAGGGCATCGACGATCCACCGGCACGGGCCGGAACGGCGAAGGTCAGCGCGACCACGCCGGCGGTGGTGGTAAGCATGGCGCGGCGTGCGCCATGCCGAATGGCATGGATCATGGCAGGTCTCCCGATTGGGTGGTGGAAAGGGATGCGAGGCGGTAATCGCCGGTCGTGGGATCGAGCCCTTCAACGCGGGCCAGCTCGGTCAGCCGACGCCCGTGCGCGTCGCGCACCAGCACGGCGATCAGGTCGATCGTCTCGGCGATCAGCGCGCGCGGGACCGTGACGACGGCCTCCTGGATGAGCTGCTCCATGCGGCGCAGCGCGCCTAGCCCGGTGCCGGCGTGGATCGTGCCGACCCCGCCGGGATGGCCGGTGCCCCCCGCCTTGATGAGGTCGAGCGCCTCGGCACCGCGCACCTCGCCGATCGGGATGCGGTCGGGACGCAGGCGCAGTGATGAGCGGACCAGCTCGGCGAGAGACACCACGCCATCCTTGGTGCGCATGGCGACGAGGTTGGGCGCGGCGCATTGCAGTTCGCGCGTGTCTTCGATCAGGACGATGCGATCGGCGGTCTTTGCCACCTCGGCGAGCAGCGCGTTGACCAGCGTTGTCTTGCCCGCGCCGGTCCCACCAGCGACGAGAATATTGGCGCGGGTCTCGACGCCGTGGCGCAACGCCTCGGCCTCAACTGCCGACATGATCCCGGCGCGTGCGTAATCGTCGAGCGTGAATACGGCGACGGCGGGCTTGCGTATAGCGAAGGCCGGCGCCGCGACGACGGGTGGCAGCAATCCCTCGAACCGTTCGCCCCCCTCGGGCAGTTCGGCCGAGACGCGGGGGCTGCGAGCATGACCCTCGACACCGACATGGTGCGCGACCAGCCGGACGATGCGTTCGCCGTCTGCGGCGGACAGCATCTCGCCGGTATCGCTAATCCCCTCGCCGAGCCGATCGAGCCAAAGTCGGCCGTCCGGGTTCAGCATCACCTCGATGACGGCGGGGTCGTCGAGCCAGGCTGTGATCGACGGTCCCAGCGCCGTGCGCAGCATCCGCGCGCCGCGTGATTTCGCCTCGGATCGGATTGGCTGGACGGTCAACGACTGGCCCCTCGATTGGGCCGGGCGAACCGCCGCCCGGCGTCAGGGGCACATCAAGAGACGCAGCAATGCTCGCGTCGCAACAGCTAGTTATCGGCGTAGTAGAGGGGGCGGTAGATACGGTGCCGGAGGCGAAGTCTCTTGCAGACTACATCAAGGTCGGCGCGCTTCTGCTACTCCGACTCGGGCGATGTTGACCGCGGCCAGACATCCTCCGGTATTTCGTCCATGAGGGTCTTGCCGCTGGCGAAGCGCCGACCAAGCGTCTCGATAAAACCCTCGTAGCGTTTACGACCTTTGACCTGCGCCGCTGCCTGATCTTCGTCGGGCAGCGGCGGGGTCACGGACAGCCAGAAACGGACGAACAGGCTCAGTGCCTCGGTGCTCAGTCCGGTATTGCGCTCCAGCCGCTGCACCTGCCGCGACAGGCGATCGAGCCGGCGCGCGAACGCCGCCTCCATCCGGTCGGTGCCGTCCGGCGACAGGTAGGACGCCACCGCCGCCTCCACGATCGCCGAGCGTGATATGCGTCGCCGGATCGCCAGCTCGTCAACCTGTTTGGCGAGCGCGGGCGGGAAATAGACGTTGAGCCGGGTCCGCATGATCGCCTCCTACAGCTCGATGCCGTCGCCGGGGTCGAGCGACGCTTGCCGCGCAAGTCCCTGCATCCGGCGCCGCACGGCCGCCTGCCGCGCCGCGTCGTCCCGTTCGTCATCGACGATGGCGAACTCCTGGGCTGGCGGTGCTGCCGTTTCGGGCGCGATGGCGACATGCTCGGGCAGTTCGGGCTCCCGGCGCAGACCGGCATTGGCCGCGTCTTCCGCATCGCGGACAATCCGCGCGACCTGCTTTGGATCGGCGGCCGCCTGCCGCCCGGTCCAATCGTCGGGACGGATCGTGGCAGCCACGGACGCCGGCGCCGCCATGATCCGCTCGGACAGCCGCCGGTCCTGATAGTAGCGCGCCTTCTTCGCGCGGATCGGGTGGACGCCCGCCACCATCACGATCTCGTCGTCGGGCGGGAGCTGCATCACCTCACCCGGCGTGAGGAGCTGGCGGGCGGTCTCCGACCGCGACACCATCAAGTGCCCCAGCCACGGCGACAGCCGGTGCCCGGCATAGTTCTTCATCGCCCGCATCTCGGTCGCGGTGCCGAGGGCGTCCGACACACGCTTGGCGGTCCGCTCGTCGTTCGTGGCGAAGCTCACGCGGACATGGCAGTTGTCGAGGCTCGCGTTGTTCGGGCCGTAAGCCTTTTCGATCTGGTTGAGAGACTGCGCGATGAGGAACGCCTTGAGTCCATAGCCGGCCATGAACGCCAGGGCGGATTCGAAGAAGTCGAGCCGGCCGAGCGCGGGAAACTCGTCGAGCATCAGCAACACCCGATGCCGGTTGCCCTTCGGGGTCAGCTCCTCGGTCAGCCGGCGCCCGATCTGGTTGAGGATGAGGCGGATCAGCGGCTTGGTGCGGGATATGTCGCTGGGCGGCACGACCAGATAGAGCGTTGCCGGCCGATCGCCCTCGACCAGATCCGATATGCGCCATTGGCAAGCGCGCGTGACCTGCGCGACGACGGGATCGCGATACAGGCCAAGGAACGACATCGCCGTGCTGAGCACGCCCGATCGCTCGTTGTCGGACTTGTTCAGCAGCTCGCGCGCGGCGGAAGCAACGACAGGATGCACGCCGGCTTTGCCCAGGTGCGGCGTCGCCATCATCGCGGCCAGAGTCTGCTCGATCGTGCGACCGGGATCGGACAGGAACCCGGCGACGCCCGCCAAGGTCTTGTCCGGCTCGGCATAGAGGACATGGAGGATCGCGCCGACCAGCAGCGAGTGCGAGGTCTTCTCCCAGTGGTTCCGACGCTCGAGGCTGCCTTCGGGATCGACCAGCACGTCGGCGACATTCTGCACGTCGCGCACTTCCCACTGGCCGCGCCGCACTTCCACCAGCGGGTTGTAGGCGGCCGACGCGGCGTTGGTCGGATCGAACAGCAGCACCCGGCCATGCCGCGCGCGGAAGCCCGCGGTGAGCTGCCAGTTCTCGCCCTTGAT
>JAEXUU010000642.1 GCA_023452965.1 Pseudomonadota bacterium
ATGTAGAGCACGATGCCGAGCGTGCTGATCCAGAAGTGGACGTCGATCGCCTTCACGCTGTACATCGTCGTGCGGCCGTACATCCGCGGGATCAGGTAGTAGAGCGACCCCATGGTGATGAGGCCGACCCAGCCGAGGGCGCCCGCGTGCACGTGGCCGACCGTCCAGTCGGTGTAGTGCGAGAGCGCGTTGACCTGGCGGATCGCCATGAACGAGCCTTCGAAGGTCGAGAGGCCGTAGAACACGGCGGCGACCATCATGAAACGCAAGGTCGCGTCGTCGCGCACCCGGTCCCAGGCGCCGTTCAGGGTCAGCAGCGCATTACCCGCCGAAGCCCAGGACGGGACGAGCAACATCACCGAGAAGGTCACGCCCAGACTCTGCACCCATTGCGGCAGGGCCGTGTAGTGCAGGTGGTGCGAGCCCGCCCACATGTAGAAGAAGGTGATGCCCCAAAAGCTGATGATCGACATCCGGTAGGAGTAGATCGGCCGGTCGGCGCGCTTCGGCAGATAGTAATACATCATGCCGAGGAAGCCGGCGGTCAGGAAGAAGGCGACGGCGTTGTGGCCGTACCACCATTGCGTCATCGCATCCTGGACGCCGGAGAAGGCGGAATAGCTCTTCGCCTGGCCGAGCGAGATCGGCATGGCGAGGTTGTTGACGATGTGGAGGATCGCCACGACCAGGATGAACGCCATGTAGTACCAGTTGGAGACGTAGATATGCGGCTCCTTGCGGCGGGCGAGCGTCCTTACGTAGAGGATGAAATAGGTGACCCAGACGATCACGAGCCAGATATCCGCGTACCATTCCGGCTCGGCATATTCCTTCGACTGGGTGATGCCCATCATGTAGCCGGTGACGGCGATGAGGCAGAAGAGATTGTAGCCGAGCAGCACGAACCAGGGGCTGAGCTGGTCCGGTAGCCGCGCCCGCGAGGTGCGCTGGACGACGTAGAAGGAGGTCGCGATCAGCGCATTGCCGCCGAAGCCGAAGATCACGCCGGTGGTGTGGATCGGCCGGATGCGGCCGAAGCTCGCCCAGCCGGCGTCGAAGGTCAGCTCCGGATAGACCAGGAGCCAGGCGACCCAGTCGCCGACGAAGAGACCGACGACCGCCCAGGCCATGGCCATGACGATGCCGAACTTGGTCGGCTCGTCGTAATAGCTCTGCAGCCGCTCCGCGCTCGGCTCGGGCGAAAGATAGCCGGCGATCACCACAAAGATGCCGGCGACCCCCGCGGCCAGGAACATCAGGCCGTGCACGCCGATCGGGTCGCCCTGGCCCGCGACGGTGAGCAGGAGCCCGCACAGGGCCACGGCGACCAGGATGGACAGCGCCAGCCGTCGTTCCGGAATCGTCAACTGGGCGATCATGGGCGGTCGTCCTCGGCTCGCTACACGCACGTCGATGCAATCTGCGACATCGAGTCCGCGAACCCGATCCGCGCCGGTCCGGCCACAGTGCCGCATGGGCAGGGCCGAATCGTCAAGGCCATTTAACATACATCAAATATGATTGTTTTAAATCAAGGCAGAGCGTCGCAGGCGCTGGCGGGGCGGCGCGCATCCCTGTATGAGCGAAGCGCAGTTGCCGCAGCGCCGACCGCATCTCGACGCAGCGCAAAGACGCGCGCGCCCAGCGCCAAACATCACGGAACGATGCGAGGCCACCTTTCACAAATCGCGCATGATCACCTTGTCTTCGCGGCGCGCGTCGGCGGCAAGTCGCGACAGGACAAGCGCTTTTGACCGGCTGGGGGCCTACGCTTGACTTCCCGCCGAAGCATACTAATCCTAGCGCGCCATGATCAGTTTTTGGCTATACGATCCTCTCAGGGCAGGATTCCCCAAGATCGGCGCTTAACCCGGACGCGCGCATTGCAGCCTCGTCCGGGCAATCAGGCATTCTCCGACGGCAACTCGAGCACATGACGCCCATTCGGCGAGAGCGCGCACCATCCGCTCCGCCATGACCGGCGCGGATCGGCATAGATGGAAGCTGCAGTGAACATCATGAAATTTCTGGGAGCCGAGGACATCGCGCTCGACCTGCCTGCCGCAAGCAAGCAGGCGGCGATCGAGAGCGCCGCCGACCGGCTCTGCCGGGGCGATGATGACGGCGACAGGAAGGCGGTGCTTCAGGCCCTCAACGCCCGCGAGCAGCTTGGTTCCACGGCGCTCGGCCGCGGCGTCGCGCTGCCGCACGCACGAACCGACGTTCTGGGCGAACCCAGGGTCGCGCTCATGCGCCTGGAGCAGCCGGTCGATTTCGGCGCCGCCGATGGCGACCCGGTCGATCTTGTGCTGGCCGTGGTCTGGCCGGCCGAGGCGATGGACGACTTCCTGGGCACGCTCTCGAAATTCTGCAAGATGATGCGCGAGCCGCGCCTGCTGCAGGGGTTGCGCGACGCCGCGGATTCCGAAGCCGCAAGCCAGCTCCTGCGGGTCGCCGCAGAGCAGACAGCTCCGGCGCAGAGCGCTGCGAGGGCCTGAGCCCAAGCAAGCTTCAGCCCAAGCAAGCTTCGCCAGCCCTTCAACACCGAAGCGCTCCCCTGGGGCTGTTGTGCGTTTCAGCGCCGACAGCCCTGAAGGCGCTCGGCCCCAATATGGAAAAGGAGATCAACGACGTGCGGACTACCGGTCGCGCCGCTCCCATGCGGAAGATCGCCGATGAAACGATTGACCCAGGCCATGAAAGCCGGACGCCGGGCGAGCCGATCCGCATCCAGTACGCAGCGCTTCCCCATCGGATATCGCAGGCCGGCAGCCTCGACATCATGCTGATCACCTCGCGGGACACCGGCCGCTGGGTTCTCCCCAAGGGCTGGCCGATGCGCGGCAAGACGGCTCCCGAGGCGGCTGCGCGCGAGGCCTATGAAGAGGCCGGCATCATCGGCCAGGCCGATGCCGCCCCGGTCGGCAGCTATCATTATCGCAAGCGGCGGCGCCGCGGCACGTCCGTGCTCTGCCGGGTCGAGGTGTTCCCGCTCGACGTGCTGGACGAGCTGCAGCGCTGGCCCGAGAAACGCCAGCGCAAACGGTCCTGGTTCTCGTCGGAGGACGCCGCCGCGCTGGTCGACGAAGCCGAGCTGAAGACGCTCATCCTGACGGCGCAGGACGCCATCCTGCGCGCGTTCGACAGAGAGGTCACCGCCCCGGCCGGCTGAGCGCTGCATGTGGGCTTCAAGAATAACGACAGAGACCGCAAAAAATACCCCCTGCACGCTCATCGTAATATAAAGTTCAAACTTCCACAGCTCGGGCCTCTGAGAGCTTTTGTAGGCTCCTGTCACGAAATTCCGAAAAAGCGACGGCCGGTTGATTTTCCCGGGATAGCTGCTATAGGATCGTATATCGCCTAATGCAGGCTACATCTGCTGGTTGGGGAGGACGGCATGTCTGACGACGCCCTCTTCCAATTGGGGATGGGCGCAGTTTTACTGGACGCCTCCCAAAAGGAAGAAACTTTTGCGATGCCGGTCTCGGCCGCATCGATCGAGGTGATCAACAGCGCCGCCCAGCACGCCGGGCCGCGGCGTCGTGCCGCCATCATGCTTCGCACCGAAAAGAAGAGCCGGAGCAACAGCGCGAAAGCGCTGATCCCGCGCGCGGAGACGGCATTCGCATCGCCGATGCCGTAACCGCCGGCCGCGCCTTGCCCGGGCGGGCACGTACGACCGATCCATCCCCGAATTCAGAACGCCGCCACGACACCGCACCACGGTGAGCGTGCCGGCTTGCAACGTCGCGACCGAGGCCACCTGGCCCGGGCGCGGCTCCACGCTTTATCGACAGGTACGACGCATCGATGATCCAGACCCCCTACTACCTGATCGACAAGGAAGGCCTGCTGCGCAATTTGCGGACGATCGACCGTGTCCGTGCGCGCTCCGGCGCCAAGGTGCTGCTGGCATTGAAGTGCTTCGCGACCTGGTCGGTGTTCGACCTGATGCGCGAATACATGGACGGCACGACCTCCTCCTCGCTCAACGAGGTCAAGCTCGGCCGCGAGAAGTTCGGCGGCGAGACCCATGCCTACAGCGTCGCTTTCGCCGATCACGAGATCGACGAGGTCCTGGCCAACTCCGACAAGATCATCTTCAACTCGATCAGCCAGTTCGAGCGCTTCTCCGGCGCCAGCAACGCGACGAGCCGCGGCCTGCGCCTCAACCCGCAGAT
This sequence comes from Pseudomonadota bacterium, assembly GCA_023452965.1. The sequence continues at coordinate 4,185 of JAEXUU010000642.1, forward strand.
CAGCGCCTCCGGCTTCGATCTCGCCGACCCGGCGCGGCCGTTCAGCCGCCTCGGCGAATGGGATCCGGAGAAGGTCGCGGCGATCATCGGCCGGATCGACGGCTTCATGATCCACAACAACTGCGAGAACGCCGATTTCCAGCGCTTCGACGCGATGCTGATGCAGATCGAGGAGAAGTTCGGGGCCCTGCTCAAGCAGGTCAGCTGGGTCAGCCTGGGCGGCGGCATCCATTTCACCGCCGACGGTTACCCGCTCGAGGCCTTCTGCGACCGGCTGAAGGGCTTTTCGCAGCGCTATGGCGTGCAGGTCTATCTCGAGCCCGGCGAGGCGGCGGTGACGCGGAGCACGACACTCGAGGTCACCGTCCTCGACACGCTGTTCAACGGCAAGCACCTCGCCATCGTCGACAGTTCGATCGAGGCCCACATGCTCGACCTGCTGATCTACCGGCAGAGCGCCAAGCTCGCCGCCGAAGCCGGGCCCCACCGCTATGTGGTCTGCGGCAAGTCCTGCCTGGCCGGCGACATCTTCGGCGAGTTCGATTTCGCCCATAAGCTGAAGCCCGGCGACCGGATCTCGATCCAGGACGCAGCCGGCTACACCATGGTGAAGAAGAACTGGTTCAACGGCGTCCAGATGCCGGCCATCGCCGTGCGCGAGCCCGATGGCAGCGTGCGCGTCGTCCGTGAATTCTCCTTCCAGGACTACCTCTCGAGCCTGTCCTGACCCTCCCCCTCTCTGCAGAAAGGAAACCCCAGCAGAATGAAAAGGAACGTTCTGATCATCGGCGCCGGCGGCGTCGGCCAGGTCGTCGCCCATAAATGCGCCCAGCACAACGACGTGCTCGGCGACATCCACCTCGCTTCGCGCAGCATCGAGAAATGCGAGGCGATCCTTCGCTCCGTTCGCGAGAAGCGCAGCCTGAAGACCGGCGGCCGGCTCGTCGGCCACGCGCTGGATGCGCTCGATGTCGAACGAACCGCCCAGCTGATCCGCGACACCGGCGCCGAGATCGTCATCAATGTCGGCTCGGCCTTCCTCAACATGTCGGTCCTATCGGCCTGCATCGCGACGGGTGCCGCCTATATCGACACGGCGATCCACGAAGACCCGCTGAAGATCTGCGAAACGCCGCCCTGGTACGGCAATTACGAGTGGAAGCGGCAGGCCGCTTGCGCCGGCGCAGGCATCACCGCGATCCTCGGTGCCGGCTTCGACCCGGGCGTGGTCAATGCCTATGCGGCGCTGGCGCGCGACGAGCACTTCGACAAGATCGACTCGATCGACATCGTCGACGTCAACGCCGGTGACCATGGCCGCTATTTCGCGACGAATTTCGATCCCGAAATCAATTTCCGCGAGTTCACCGGGCAGGTCTGGTCCTGGCAGAAGGGCGAGTGGACCGCGAACAAGATGTTCGAGGTCAGCAAGAAATGGGACCTGCCGGTCGTCGGCAACCGCACCACCTATCTGACCGGGCATGACGAGATCCATTCGCTGTCGAAGAATCTCGACGTGCCGAACGTCCGGTTCTGGATGGGCTTCGGCGAGCGCTACATCAACGTCTTCACCGTGCTGAGGAATCTCGGCCTGCTCTCCGAGCAGCCGGTCAAGACGGCGGAAGGGCTCGAAGTCGTGCCGCTCAAGGTGGTGAAGGCAGTCCTGCCCGATCCGTCCTCCCTGGCGCCGGACTATGCCGGCAAGACCTGCATCGGCAATGTGGTGAAGGGGGTGAAGGACGGGCAGAAGCGCGAGGTCTTCATCTACAACGTCGCCGACCATGAGGAGGCCTATGCCGAGGTCGGCAGCCAGGCGATCTCCTACACGGCCGGCGTGCCGGCCGCCGCCGCGGCAATCCTCGTCGCCAAGGGCGAGTGGGATGCGCGCAAGATGGTCAATGTCGAGGAGCTGGCACCGCGGCCCTTCCTGCGCCTGCTCGACCAGATGGGCCTGCCGACGCGGATCCGCGATGCCGAAGGCGACCGGCCGCTGAGCTTCGAGGGCAAGCCAGCCACCGCCGCGACGCGGGCAGCCGAGCCGGCCCTCGCGGGCTAATCGCGCCGGTACCGGCCGACAGGCAGCGGGCAGGCCATGGCCGGCCCTCTGCCCTCCACTTCCGAAGCCCGGCCGCCTACG
>JAEXUU010000727.1 GCA_023452965.1 Pseudomonadota bacterium
GGCGTTGGCGCCGACGTAGAAGCCGGTCGAGGTGAAGGCGGGAACGTAGACCGGAGCAACGACCGGGCCCTTGCGGCTCGGCAGGTCGGCAGCGGAGGCAGCGCCGGCGGCGATGAGGCCAAGGGCCGCAACGCCCGAGAGCAGAAACTTCTTCATAGTATACTCCTTGGTGTCGTCACTGGGGCCGGCGCTGGACCGACGGTGATTTCGATGTCCCCGTTATAGGGGTATTCGCTGGCCGTGTCTGTTGCTGCGAAAACACAACTGCTTGCCAGACCGCGGCGAAATTGCGGCAGAATGCGGAACCATAAAGGCATATTGATCAACTTCGGTTAGTGATTGTTAAGATAGCATGAATGGTGAATCAAACGGTAACGTATCGGCAGCCGCCAAATCTATGACTGGACGACGCGAACACATTAACGCCGCAATCTGAATTCGGTTCCCGCGCTCCTCGCAGGCCCGCCTCTCGGGGGCCCGCCGGCCCGGCTGCTTGCAGGCTCCCTCGCCCCATGCTTTAGCCGACCTTCCCGCCCCCCACCGAGACGTCTTGCGTGCCGCCTCTCTCGATTTTCATCATCGCCCGCGACGAAGCCGACCGGATCGGCCGGACCATCGCGGCGGTGCGCTCGCTGAGCGACGACATCGTGGTGGTCGATTCCGGCTCGACAGACGGCACGCAGGCCGTTGCCGCCGGGCTTGGCGCGCGCGTCATCGAGAACCCTTGGCCGGGCTACGGCCAGCAGAAGCGTTTCGCCGAGGACCAGTGCCGCCATCGCTGGCTGCTCAATCTCGACGCGGACGAGGTCGCGCCTCCCGAACTCGTGGAGGAGATCGCCGCCCTGTTCGCCGCGGGGGAGCCCCCCGAGGAAGCCTACAGACTGCGCATTGCCGAGATGTTCCCCGGAGAGGGCGCGCCGCACCGCTTTGCCTACGCCCTGACCCCGGTACGCCTCTATCGCAGCGACAAGGGGCGCTACTCGCCCTCCCCGGTGCATGACAGGGTCGAACTTCAGCCCGGAACCCGGGTCGGCCGGCTGAAAGGCACGATCCACCACTATTCCGTGCGTTCGCTCGGCGAGCAGATCGCCAAGCTCAATTCCTATAGCGACGCCCAGGCCGACGATCTCGACCAGCGCGGCGCGACTCTTTCGGCCTTGCGGCTGGCGCTGGAGTTCCCCGGCAATTTCTTCAAGGCCTATATCGGCCGCCGCCACGCGCTGCGCGGTGTCTACGGCTTCATGACGGCCATGAACTACGCATTCTATCGCTATCTGCGTGTCGCCAAGCACTGGGAGCGCCGGCTCCAGCGCCGCGGCGAGCGCCGTGAGGGAGATCATGATGGCCGCTGAAGTCGCACTCGTCACCGGTGGGGCGCGACGCATCGGCCGCGCCATTGTCGAGCGCCTGGCGGAGGCGGGCTACGCGGTCGTGATTCACTGCAATCAGTCCCGCAGCGAGGCCGAGGAGCTCGCCGCGCAGATTCGCGAAAAGGGCGGCGAGGCGGCCGTCGTCACGGCCGATCTGGCCGACGCCGCCTCCACCGACAGCCTGTGGGCGGCGGCGGAGGCGCCGTTCGGCCCGGTGACACTGCTGGTCAACAACGCTTCGAGCTTCCTCGTCGACGATGTCCGCTCCCTCGAGGTGCTGCGCTGGAACCGGCAGTTCTCGACCAACCTGCGCGCGCCCTCTGTCCTCGCCGGGGCGATGGCCAACCGGCTTCCGGCTGACCGGAAAGGCGCGATCGTCAACATCATCGACCAGCGCGTCTGGAAGCTGACGCCGCAATACTATTCCTACACCCTGACCAAGGCGGCGCTGCTGGCGGCGACGACGACCATGGCGCAGTCGCTCGCTCCTCGCATCCGCGTCAACGCCGTCGGTCCCGGCCCGACCTTCGCCAACTCCCATGGCGGCGAAAGCGCCCTCGCCACCGAAGCGGCTGGCACGGTGCTGAACCGCAAGGTCGAATCCCGCGAGATCGCCGACGCGGTGCTCTATCTCGCCCGTGCCGAGGCGATCACCGGGCAGATGATCGCGGTCGACGCCGGCCAGCACCTGTCCTGGCGCACGCCCGATATCGTCGATTGACGGCGCGGAGCTCTCAGGCCTTGGCCTCGGTGCTGTAGGGCGCCCGGCCGCTCGCCAGCGCGTCATCGAGCAACTCGAGCCGGTCCTGGCCCCAGAACACCTCGCCGCCGAGGACATAGCTCGGCGCGCCGAAGACGCCCGCCTTGACCGCCGCCTCGCTCGACGCGGCATAGCGCGCCGCCACCGCCTCCGATTCGGCCTGGCCGACCAGGGCCTCGCCGTCGAGCCCGGACGCTTCGGCCATCTCGATCACCAGCGCCCGCTGCGAGAGGTCCAGCTCCTGCGCCCAGACACCGGCCAGCACCCGTTCCATGAAAGCACCGGGGTCCTTGCCGGCGAGCGTCGCGGCGATCAACGCCCGATCCGCCAGCGCGATATCGAGCGGGAAATGGCGTGGGAACAGGTTGAGAGGCTTACCCCGCCGCTCCCGCCAGCGCTGCAGTTCGAGGATGCGGTAGCGCTGACGTACGGGGTGGCGCTTGGGCAGCGGCAGGCCGCCCGTCTCGTCGAAGACCGAGCGCAGCGGCACCGGAAGATAGTTGACGGTGCAGCCATGGCGCGCGGCGATCGACAGGAAAAGCTCGTGCCCGAGATAGGTCCAGGGCGAAAGGAGGGAGAAGTAATAGTCGATCTGTCGCTGCATCGCCGGTCTCCACGCAAGGCGCGGGAGATTGCCCTCTAGCGATGGGCCGCGACAAGTCGTTCCGGCGCGAATGCTCATGCGCGAATCGCGTGAACGGGCTGAGCAGCAGCGTCCGAGCCTTCGGCGACGACGAGCGCTTTCCGGCTTTGCGCGCCTCAGGCGGCCTTGTTCTTCACCGCGCCGATGATCGCGGTCAGGATCGCGCCGCCGGCACCGCCGCTGATCAGGTTGGCGAGGATCCCGCCAATACTGAGATTGCCGCCTGCCGCCGCCGCGGTGATCGCCGGCAGCACGATCGGAACCAGCTGGCCGAGCACGCCGCCGCCGACGAGACCAGCGATCGTGTTGCCGATGGTACCGAGATCGAAGGTCGGCGAAGCCTTGCCGGCCGCATTGCCGCCGATCGCGCCGGCGACCAGGTTCATCAGGATCTGTTCCATGCGTCCCCCGCAGCCATGTTGATGGTGGATGACCGCGGAAGGATGACTCCGTCCCGTCCCGCAAGCAACAAAAGATGACGCAAGGGCAGGCCTGCGAGGATCAGCCCAGCGCGATCGCCGAGATCAGCCGGCCGTAATCGGCCTCCTGGCGATGGGTCGTGCGCCGATAGCTGTAGAATCTGGACTCGTCGCCATAAGTGCACAGGGCGAGATCGACGAAGCGGCCGATTCCCGCCTCCTGGGCGCGGTGGGCGATGAAGGCCGGCAGGTCGAACATCGCATGAGCCGGACGCTCGGAAGCGTGGAAGAAGCGCGAATAGGTCGCGTTCTCTGCCTTGAAGCGCTCGATGAACTCCGGCCCGACCTCATAGGCCGTGGCACTGATCGTCGGGCCGAGCACCGCGACGATGCGCTCGCGCCGCGCGCCGAGCTTCTCCATCGCCGTCACGGTCGCGCCGACGACGCCGCCGAAAGCGCCCTTCCAGCCGGAATGGGCAGCGCCGATCACCCCCGCCTCGCTGTCGGCGAACAGGATCGGCCCGCAATCGGCGCTGGAAACGCCGAGCGCGACGCCATGGGCGATCGTCACCATCGCGTCGGCCTTCGGGCGCTCCCCCGGCCAGGGGCCGGTCACCACCGCCACATCCGGCGAGTGCACCTGGTAGACGCTGACGAGCTTGTCACGCTCGACGCCGAGATGGGCGGCCATGCGCGCCCGGTTCTCGGTGACATGGGCCTGATCGTCCTGCGAGCCGACGCCGCCGTTCAGCGAGGCGTAGATCCCGGTCGAGACCCCACCCTCGCGCGTGAAGAAGGCGTGCCGGATGCCGGTTTCGCCAGCAAGATCAGGAGAGGTGATGAACATCGCTTTCCGGCTCCGATTCAGGGGGCGGCCTGCTCTGGCAGGCGATGAAGGTCAAATCCGGGCAGAAGCGGCAGGCGCGGGTCGGCCAGTGCCAGCACCTTGAAGAGCTGCCCCATATCGGTAGCGGTGCCGGCCTCGACCAGCCGGTTCGCGCCCGCGGCGAGCGTGCGCGCCTGCTCCGGCGTCGCCCGCCGCGACAGCGCCGCGACGCGCTGCTCCAGTCCCAATGCCAGCAGAAAATCGCGCTGCGTTGCCGGACCGTGCGCCGTCGCGCCGGCCGCCAACCCAGCCTGCGCCATGCGCGCGAAATCGACATGCACGGTGAGGTCGGCATCGCCGGGCTCGGCCAGCGGATCGACGAATCCGTGCTGCCGCATCGCCTGAAGGGTATCGCCGAAGCCGGTCTGCGCCGCGCCATAGTCGATGAAGAGCCCCGCGCCGCCCTCTGCCGCGACATGGCGCGCGACCATCGCGACCGTCTCCAGCGCCGCAAGCGGCTGCTCCAGCACGGCGCCTTGCGGGGCTGCGCGCGCGATCTGCCTTTCGGGCTCGGCAGACAGGCCGAAGACGAAGCGCCCCTCGCCGTCGAGGCCGACCAGCCGTTCGCGCCAGCCTTCTGGCGTCAGCACGAACTGGTCGAGCGGCAGCGCATCGAGGAATTCGTTGGCGACGACGATCGCGGGGCCTTCGAGCGCCTGGTCGAGCCGCTCATGCCAATGCGGCGCGACGCCGCTCGCCGCCAGCGTCGCCATCTGCCGCTCGCGCAGCACCGGGCTGGTTTCGACGAGATGGACCGTCAGCGCCTCGCGAAAGCCCGGCACGACCCTGCCCGCCCGCAGCATGTCCTGCATCAGCGTGCCACGTCCCGGTCCGAGCTCGACGAGGCGGAACGCGGCCGGCTCGCCCATCATCCGCCAGACCGTCGCGGCCCAGAGCCCGACCAGCTCGCCGAAGATCTGGCTGATCTCCGGCGCTGTGGTGAAATCGCCCTCCGCGCCGAACGGGTCCTGCTTCATGTAGTAGCCATGGCTGGGATGGCCGAGGCAGAGCGCCATGTAGCGGGAGAGGCTGAGCGGCCCCTCCTGTGCGATCAGCCCTGCGAGCTCCAGCGCCAGCGGCGTCACGGTTGCGCCGGCCCTCGCCGGGCGCGCAGGAACAGGGCGAGACCGGCCAGGAACAGCGGGATCGACAGCAGCATGCCCATGGTCAGGCCGCCACCGGCACCGCTGCCCGTCCCGAACAGGAAGCCGAGCTGCGGATCGGGCTCGCGGAAGAATTCGGCGACGATGCGCGCCACTGCATAGCCCATGCCGAACACGCCAGCGACGAGGCCCGGCCTCTTGAACCCGCCAGCCCGCACGATGAGAGCGAGCAGGATGAAGAGCACCAGCCCCTCGCCAAAGGCCTCGTAGAGCTGGCTCGGATGGCGTGGCACCGGCCCGGCATGGGGGAAGACCATCGCCCAGGGCACGTCCGGCGCCGGCCGGCCCCAGAGCTCGGCATTGATGAAATTGGCGATGCGGCCAAGGAACAGGCCGATCGGCACGACCGCGGCCGAGAGATCGAAGACGCTGAGCACCGGCACGCCGCGCCGGCGGGCGAACAGGACGAGCCCGGTCGCGGCCCCGATCAGTCCGCCATGGAAGGACATCCCGCCCTGCCAGACCGCGATGATGTCCTGCGGCCGGGCGAGATAGCGTTCGAGATCGTAGAACAGCACGAAGCCGAGGCGCCCGCCGAGCACGACGCCGAGCGCGACGAAGAGCAGCATGTCGTCGAGTTGGTCGGCCCCGGGCCGAGCACGCCCACCCCACAGCCCATCGGCCATCACCAGCTTGCGAGCATACCACCAGCCGCCGAGCAGCCCGGCGACATAGGCGAGCCCGTACCATTTGATCGCGAGCGGCCCGATCTGGAGCGCGACCGGATCGATCACCGGGAAGGGAAGGACGAAGACGGGCATGGGCAGGCAATCCGGGGGGCGTTGCGCGTGATGTCGAACGCTGACAGGGCGCGGTCAAGCGGAAATGCGCACCGCTCTCCCGCCGGCGACCGCATCGGCAGGCTCAGCCTGCGCTCCGGCCACGGCAGCCCGGAATCGTCGAACCGCGGTCAGTTATCCTTGGCCCGGCGACGGCGGACCGGCTTCGCTTCGCTCGGCTCCGGCAGCTTGGCCTTGGCTTCCGCCTCGATCGCTTCCTTGGCGAGACGCAGCGCCTTCAGGCGTTCCGTCTTAAGGCGTACCTGGAGGGCTTCGTCCTCGATCGCCTGCCAGACCTGCGAGGCATCGCGCTTGCGCTGCTCGGTTTTCTCGAAGGCGACCTGCGCGCGGGCCTTGGCATCTTCCAGCTTCATGTTGCGGCTCGACATGGCAACCTCTCCCCGGCTGGCGCCGGACGCGCGTCAGTTCGTCGGGACGGGCGGCGTGCCGGGCCGGGGCGTTCTGCCGAGCGGCGGCTTACGCTTCGGCGTGGGCAACAGGCCGTCGCGCTGCGCCTGCTTGCGAGCCGCCTTCCTTGCACGCCGGATGGCATCGGCGCGCTCGCGGACGCGCCGCTCCGACGGCTTTTCATAGGATCGGCGCTGCTTCATTTCCCGAAACACGCCTTCGCGCTGCATCCTCTTCTTCAGGACGCGAAGCGCCTGATCGACATTGTTGTCGCGCACGAGAACCTGCATCGGACATCCTCTCTTCAAAAAAGTAAAAGGGCCGGGCTTGATGTCCCGACCCCTCGATAGCCCTTGCTTCAGAGCGTTACGTGATGGCGCCAGTACATCCGTGGTCGCCTTTCAGATCGCTTGCCCCGTAGCAGCGGGCTTTCATTCGGCGCGCAGATTATCCGCCGACATCTTGCCGGAGCGCCTGTCCTGCACCAGCTCGTAGCTGATCTTCTGGCCATCGCGCAGATCGCGCATGCCTGCCCGCTCGACGGCGCTGATATGGACGAAGACGTCCTGACCGCCGTCATCCGGCTGAATGAAACCAAAACCCTTGGTGGCGTTGAACCACTTGACCGAACCCGAGCTCATGGGAGCCTCCTACAGTCGTATTTGATGAAGCCGCACGAATTAGTGCAGCGGCGATTTCGAACAGAGGAGGAAGATCGTCAGCGCGGCGCGTTCACGAGCACCGAGGCCAAGTCGTTCGGCCTAATATCGAGACATAGATATGGAATCCGGAAACGCTTTTGTCAATTAAAAATTCAAAAATAGATCAGATCACCTCGTGTCATCCTTCGCAGGCGGTCTATGGAATCTCGATCACATCAACGGAAAACGGTCGCTCCGTCGGCCTGAATACAGTGCAATTCAAGGACGCGAGCAACGGGTCCACAAGCGCGAAACCGGGCGTCGGAGCGTCAAGCAGGGACGAAGCCGCTCCTGACATGACGAAGCGCCTGCGACATCCTACATGCAGCCCATGAATCGCGAACGCCCAGACCTGCCCGAGGAAGAGATCGAGCTGGAGGAGGAAACCGCCCTCCCTGCGCCCGAGCCTGCGCTCGATCTCGGCGAGGCGGCCCCCGGCGCGCTCAAGGCGGGCATCGAGGTGATTGCCGAGTTCGCGAGGCACCTGCCGAACCGGCCGGGCGTCTACCGGATGTTCGATCGCGCCGGCGAGGTGCTCTATGTCGGCAAGGCCAAGAGCCTGAAGAACCGGGTCACGGCCTATGCCCGCGGCATGGCGCATACCAATGCGGTGGCGCGCATGATCGCCGAGACGGCGAACATGGAGTTCGTCACCACCGGCACCGAGACCGAGGCGCTGCTGCTCGAATCGAACCTGATCAAGCAGCTCAGGCCGCGCTACAACGTGCTGCTGCGCGACGACAAATCGTTCCCCTACATCTTCCTGTCCGGCGACCATCCGGCCCCGCAGATCGCCAAGCACCGCGGCTCGCGCCAGCGCAAGGGCGATTATTTCGGCCCCTTCGCCTCGGTCTGGGCGGTGGAGCGCACCATCGACGCGCTGCAGAAGGCGTTTCTCCTCCGCTCCTGCTCGGACAGCTATTCCGAGAACCGTACCCGACCCTGCCTGCTCTTCCAGCTCAAGCGCTGCTCCGGTCCCTGCACCGGCGAGATCTCGCACACTGACTATCAGGCCCTGGCCGACCAGGCCCGCGCCTTCCTCTCCGGCCGCTCCTCGGCGGTGAAGCAGCTCCTGTCGGAACGCATGCAGGCGGCGGCCGAGGAGCTCGAATTCGAGAAGGCGGCGCGCTATCGCGACCGGCTGGCGGCGCTCTCGGCCGTGCAGGCCGGGCAGGACATCAATACGCAAGGGGTCGAGGAAGCCGATGTCTTCGCCATCGACGAGCAGGCCGGGCAGTTCTGCGTCGAGATCTTCTTCTTCCGCAACAAGCAGAACTGGGGCAATCGCGCCCTTTTCCCGCGCGCCGACAAGAGCCTGAGCCCGGCCGAGGTGCTGGCCTCGGTCGTCACCCAGTTCTACGACGACAAGCCGCCCCCGCGGCTGGTGCTGGTCTCGCATGATCTGCCGGAGGCCGACCTCATCGCCGAGGCGCTCTGCGCCCGCGCCGGCCGCAAGGTCGAACTCGCGGCGCCCAAGCGCGGCGAGCGGCGCGATCTCGTCGCCCATGCCCAGAAGAACGCGCATGAGGCGCTCGCCCGCAAGCTCGCCGACAATGCCGGCCAGCAGAGCTTGCTCAACGCGCTCGGCGCCGCCTTCGGCATGGAGAAGGCGCCGCGCCGGGTCGAGGTCTACGACAACTCGCACATCATGGGCACGAACGCGGTCGGCGGCATGGTCGTCGCCGGCAGGGACGGCTTCATGAAGAGCCATTACCGCACCTTCAACATCTCCAGCGATACCATCGCCGGCGACGATTTCGGCATGATGCGCGAGGTGCTGAAGCGGCGCTTCTCGCGGCTGGCGAAGGAGGGGGGAGCAGCGACCGAAGCAGCCGAACTGGTTCAGGCGGAGACGGGCGAGCAGCCTGACGCAGTTGTGGACGAACTCGGGGGGGCGAGTCCCTCCCCCGCTACCATTCCTGCTGAAATGATGGCGGGGCCGGCTTCCGAGTTGCCCGAAGACGACGCCCCCTTCCCCTCGCGGCCCGATCTCGTCATCGTCGACGGCGGCAAGGGGCAGTTCGAAGCGGCGCGCAAGATCATGGCCGAATGCGGCGCCAGCGACATTGCGCTCGTCGCGATCGCCAAGGGCGAGGATCGCAACGCCATGCGCGAGACCTTCTTCATGGTGGGACGCGAGCCGTTCAAGCTGCCGCCGCGCGACCCGGCGCTCTACTTCATCCAGCGCCTGCGCGACGAAGCCCACCGCTTCGCCATCGGCACACACCGCGCCAAGCGCAAGCGCGACATCACCAAGAACCCGCTCGACGAGATCCCCGGCATCGGCCCCGCCCGGAAG
>JAEXUU010000786.1 GCA_023452965.1 Pseudomonadota bacterium
TGGAACACGACCCGATGGCCCAGGACAAGCGCCTCTCGGACGAGGGCGGCCGCTCCGGTGGTGAGCGTCGCGAACGTCGCGAGCAGGCTGCGTAAGGCTGATCGAGAAGAGCCATGCTGCAACCAAAGCGCACTAAATTCCGTAAGCAGTTCAAGGGGCGCATCTCCGGCGTCGCCAAGGGCGGCACCGACCTCAACTTCGGCCAGTTCGGCCTGAAGGCGATGATGCCCGAGCGCGTCACCGCCCGTCAGATCGAAGCCGCCCGTCGCGCCATCACCCGCGCGATGAAGCGCGCCGGCCGCGTCTGGATCCGGATCTTCCCGGACGTCCCGGTTTCGAAGAAGCCGACCGAAGTCCGCATGGGCAAGGGCAAGGGCGCGCCTGAGTACTGGGCAGCCAAGGTCAAGCCGGGCCGGATCATGTTCGAGATCGACGGCGTCGCCGAGGACACCGCCCGCGAGGCGCTGCGTCTCGGGGCCGCCAAGCTCCCGATCAAGACCCGCTTCATCCAGCGCATCGCCGAGTAAGGAGGGCGACATGAAAGCTACGCAACGCCTGTCCGATCTCAAGGTCATGAGCACGGACCAGCTCCAGGACGAGCTTCTCAAGCTCAAGAAGGAGCAGTTCAACCTGCGTTTCCAGCGCGCCACCGGCCAGCTCGAGAACACCTCGCGCGTCACCGAGGTCCGCAAGGAGATCGCCCGCATCAAGACGCTGCAGCGGTCGAAGACCGTCGCCGCGAGCGCCTGAGGAGTTAGACCATGCCGAAGCGCGTGCTGCAGGGCGTCGTCGTCAGCGACAAGCAGAACAAAACTGTTGTGGTTAAGGTGGAGCGGCGGTATACGCACCCGCTCCTCAAGAAGACGGTTCGCCGCTCGAAAAACTACCACGCCCACGATGAGGGCGAGGTGGCCAAGATCGGTGATCAGGTCTGGATCGAGGAATCCAAGCCCATCTCTAAGTTGAAGAGCTGGGTTGTGCTCGACGGCGCGCCGAAAGCGTAAAGTCATTTCGAGGCCAGGGGGCGATCGACCCCCGTCAGTCGTAGTCCGGGCGGAGCCTAAAGCTCTCGTCCGGAAACCGCGCTGATATGGAATGGAAGGATCAAGGCCATGATCCAGGTGCAGACGAATCTCGAGGTCGCCGACAATTCCGGCGCCCGCCGTGTGATGTGCATCAAGGTTCTCGGCGGCTCGAAGCGGCGCTATGCCCGCATCGGCGATATTATCGTGGTTTCCATCAAGGAAGCCATTCCGCGCGGCCGCGTGAAGAAGGGCGACGTCATGAAGGCGGTCGTCGTTCGTACGGCCAAGGACGTCAAGCGCCCCGACGGTTCGGTGATTCGCTTCGACCGCAATGCGGCCGTGCTGATCAACAACCAGAAGGAGCCGGTGGGCACTCGTATCTTCGGACCGGTTCCGCGCGAGCTGCGCGCCAAGAACCACATGAAGATCATTTCGCTCGCTCCTGAGGTGCTGTAATGGCTGCGAAGATCAAGAAGGGCGACAAGGTCGTCGTGCTCGCCGGCCGTGACAAGGGCAAGGACGGCGAAGTCCTCCAGGTCCTGCCGAAGGACGGCCGCGCCGTCGTGCGCGGCGTGAACCTGGTCAAGAAGCACACCAAGGCCACGGCGCAGTCCGAGGGCGGCATCATCAGCAAGGAAGCGACGATCGACCTGTCGAACCTTGCCGTCGCCGATCCGAAGGACGGCAAGCCGACCCGCGTCGGCTTCAAGGTGCTCGATGACGGCCGCAAGGTCCGTTTCGCCAAGCGTTCGGGGGATCTGATCGATGGCTGATACTCAGCAGGCGGCCCTCACGCCGCGTATGAAGAAGCACTACGAGGACGTTGTCCGCCCGGCGATGATCGCCGAGTTCGGCTACAAGAACGTCATGGAAGTGCCGACGATCGAGAAGATCGTCATCAACATGGGCGTTGGTGAAGCGACTGCCGACCGCAAGAAGGTCGACAACGCCGCCGGCGACCTCGCCATGATCGCCGGTCAGAAGCCGGTCATCACCAAGTCCCGTCTCGCCATCGCCGGCTTCAAGCTGCGCGAGAACATGGCGGTCGGCTGCAAGGTCACGCTGCGCAAGACCAAGATGTTCGAGTTCGTCGACCGGCTCGTCACCATCGCCTTGCCGCGCGTGCGCGACTTCCGTGGTCTCAACCCGAAGTCGTTCGACGGGCGCGGCAATTTCGCGCTCGGGATCAAGGAGCACATCGTGTTTCCTGAGATCAACTACGACAAGGTCGACCAGGTCTGGGGTATGGACGTGATCGTCTGCACGACTGCGAAGTCGGACGACGAAGCTCGCGCCCTGCTCAAGCACTTCAACTTCCCGTTCCGGCAGTGAGCCTTCGGGCTCATACGCGGAAACCAGGAGATATCGATGGCTAAGAAAAGCTCCGTCGAGAACAACAACCGCCGCAAGGCGCTCGTGAAGAAGTTCGCGGGCAAGCGTGCGCGGCTTCTCGCGATTGCCAATGACGAGAGCCAGTCCATGGACGAGCGTTTCCTCGCTCGCCTGAAGCTGGCGGAACTGCCGCGCAACTCTGCCGGCATTCGCGTGCGTAACCGCTGCGAAGTGACCGGCCGCCCGCGCGCCTTCTATCGCAAGCTGAAGATGTCGCGCGTCGCCCTGCGCGAGCTCGGCAACAAGGGGCTGGTTCCCGGCCTCGTCAAGTCGAGCTGGTGAGGAGGTAGCGTTATGGCGATCATCGATCCGCTCGGAGATATGCTGACCCGCATCCGCAATGCGCAGATGCGGCGCAAGTCCCGCGTGTCCACCCCTGGCTCGAAGCTGCGCGCCCGCGTGCTCGACGTGCTCCAGGCCGAGGGCTACATCCGCGGTTACACCCAGACCGAGTTCGGCAATGGCCGGACCGAGTTCGACATCGAGCTCAAGTACCATGAGGGCCAGCCGGTCATCCGGTCGATCTCTCGGGTCTCGAAGCCCGGCCGCCGTGTCTATTCTTCGGTGGAGACGATGCCGCGCGTGGCCGATGGCCTCGGCGTGACCATCATCTCGACGCCGAAGGGTGTCATGCCCGATCACCTTGCCCGCGAGCAGAACGTGGGCGGCGAAGTGCTCTGCAAGGTCTTCTGACCTTTCGCGCACAGCTGCTCATCAGGAGAAATCCAATGTCTCGTATCGGTAAGAAGCCCATTCCGGTTCCGGCTGGCGTCACCGCCAACGTCGCGGGCCAGGAGGTCAAGATCAAGGGTGCGAAGGGCGAGATGTCCTTCGTGGTGCCCGACGACGTCTCGGTCGTGCTGGAGAACGGCGCCATCGCCGTTCAGCCGCGCTCGCAGAGCAAGCGCGCCCGTTCGCTCTGGGGCACCTCGCGCGCCCGCATCAACAACCTCGTGATCGGCACCACCGCCGGTTTCGAAAAGAAGCTTGAGATCAACGGCGTCGGCTACAAGGCCGCCGTGGCCGGCAAGGTCCTCAAGCTGTCGCTCGGCTACAGCCACGACATCGACTATGAGATCCCTGCCGGTGTCGCGATCGTGACGCCGAAGCCGACCGAGATCGTGATCTCCGGCATCGACAAGCAGGTCGTCGGCCAGACTGCCGCGGAGATCCGCGACTATCGTGGCCCCGAGCCCTACAAGGGCAAGGGCGTCAAGTACGCCGGCGAATTCATCTTCCGCAAGGAAGGCAAGAAGAAGTAAGGACGGCAGGGATGAGCAAGCAGACAGTTGCGACTGCGCGCCGCAAGGCCCGCGTCCGTCGCTCGATCAAGGCGGTTGCCAATGGTCGCGCGCGCCTGTCGGTGCATCGCACCGGCAAGCAGATCTATGTTCAGGTCATCGACGATGCGAAGGGGCTCACGCTCGCTTCGGCCTCGACCCTCGACAAGGACATCCGCGGCGACATCAAGTCGGGCGCGAACGTCGTCGCCGCCACGCAGATCGGCAAGCTGATTGCCGAGCGTGCGCTGAAGGCGGGCGTCAAGGAAGTGGTCTTCGACCGCGGTTCCTATCGCTACCATGGCCGCGTCAAGGCGCTGGCCGAGGCTGCTCGCGAAGGCGGGCTGAGCTTCTGACGTTCAGGAATTGCGGTACGCGGAGGGTCCTCACGGGCTCTCCGCGTACCGCATTATAGTGGCTGCCCCATCCGGGGCGCTCGAGCGAGCGGCGGGCTTACAGGTCCGATCCGCGCAAGTAAGAGGATGACATGGCGAGAGAACCTCGTGACCGTCAGGATCGCGAAGAGCGCGATTCCGAATTCGTGGATCGTCTGGTCCACATCAACCGCGTCGCCAAGGTGGTGAAGGGCGGGCGTCGCTTCGGCTTCGCTGCGCTCGTCGTCGTCGGCGACCAGAAGGGCCGCGTCGGCTTCGGCCACGGCAAGGCACGT
>JAEXUU010000004.1 GCA_023452965.1 Pseudomonadota bacterium
CGGCAGGCTGATGCCGACCAGCGAGACCGTCTGGAAGATCTTGGCCAGCCAGCTGTCACGGCGCAGCGCCGTGTAGACACCCATGGGTATGCCGACCAGCAGCGAGAACAGCGCCGACATGAAGGCGAGCTCCAGCGTCGCCGGGGCGCGCTCGCCGAGCAGCATGATCACCGGCAGGCGGAACTGGTAGGAGACGCCGAATTCGAGCCGCGCCGCATTGTAGATATAGCGGGCGAACTGGACGATGACGGGCTCGTCGAGCCCGAGCGACTTGCGAATCTGCGCGACCTGCTCCTGCGGCGTATCGAGAGATACGAGCTGGTTCACGGGATCGCCGACGAAGCGGAACATGGCGAAGGCGATCAGCGCCACCGCCAGCATGACGAGAAGCGACTGGAACAGCCGACGCAGAATGAAAGCGAGCATGGCCGCCTTTACGAGGAATCTATGAGGGCGGGAGCTCCACTGGAGCGCCCGTCTATGCCAACGAGCCCATCAGCCCCTGCCGCGCCGTGAGGCGGCCCGGCAGGGCGAAGGTGCTTTCGACGTGGAACGGACGCGGTGCGCGAGCCCTGGCCCGCACACCGCGCGCCATCACTCCTTGGTGGCGTAGTAGAGCAGCACCGAATTGTCGGCGCGCTGGGCGAGCTTCACCTTCTTCGACACGCCCCAGGCCAGCGCCTGCTGATGCAGCGGGATGTAGCCGAATTCGTCGACCGAGATCTTGTAGGCTTCCTTGATCATCGCGTCGCGCTTGGCAGTGTCGGACTCGACAAGGATCTTGTCGGTCAGCTCGCCGACCTTCTTGTTGCAGTAATTGCCGAGATTGGACTCGCCGCGCGAGGAGCCGGCGACATCGCGGCAGCCGATGATGTCGTGCAGGACGTTGTGGCTGTCGAAGGTGCCGGGCGTCCAGCCGAGCAGGTAGAACGAGGTCTTGTAGCCGCCGGACTTCAGCACCTTGGCGAAGTACTGGCCCTTGGGCTGGGCGTTCAGGTTCACCTTGATGCCGGCGCGCGCCAGCATGCCGACCACGGCCTGGCAGATCTGGCCGTCATTGACGTAGCGGTCGTTCGGGCAGTCCATGCCGATCTCGAAGCCGTTCGGATAGCCGGCTTCCGCCAGCAGTTTCTTGGCGGCCTCGGTGTCGAACTTGGCACGGGTGAAGCCGGCATGCGGGAACAGCTCCGGCGCGATCATCAGAGCCGAAGGCGTCGAGAGCCCGCGCATGACGCGGCTCTTGATCGTCTCGATGTCGATCGCCTGGAAGAAGGCCTGGCGAACGCGGACATCCTTGAAGGGGTTCTTGCCCTTGACGCTCGATTCCAGCAGCTCGTCACGGGTCTGGTCCATGCCGAGGAAGATCGTGCGCAGCTCCGGCCCGGTGAGGACCTGGGCGTTGCCCGAAGCATTGACGCGCTGGATGTCCTGGATCGGAACCGGCTCGATCACGTCGACCTCGCCGGAGAGCAGCGCGGCGACGCGCGTGGCGTCGGAGGCGATCGGCGTGAAGACGATCTCCTTGATGTTGCCTTCGATCTTCTTCCAGTAGTTCTCGTTGAGCTTGAAGACGGGCTTCACGCCCGGCTGGTGGCTCTCGATCTTGTAGGGGCCGGTGCCGTTGGCGTTGAGAGCAGCATAGCTCGGCGTGGTCGCGGCTGCCGGGGTCGGGGCGACGGCGTTGTTCGCCTCCGCCCACTTCTTCGACATGATGTACCAGGTGTCCCACTGCGCGTTCAGGATCGGGTTCGGCGCGGTGAGGATGACGTCGACCGTATGGTCATCGACCTTGACGAACTTGGCGCTGGTCGGGATGCGGGTGGTGAAGTTCGAGCCCTGGGCGCGGACGCGCTCGGCGGAGAAGATCACGTCGTCGGCGGTGAAATCCTCGCCGCCATGGAACTTGACGCCCTTGCGCAGGAACAGGCGCCATTTCAGGCCGTCATCGGAGACTTCCCACTTCTCGGCGAGGGCGGGCTCGATCTTGAGATCCTTGCCGCGCGCCGTCAGCCCCTCATAGGGGTGGCCGATATGGGCGTTCGTGGTGGTTTCGTTGACGGTATACGGGTCGAGCGACTTCAACTCGCCCTGGTTGGCATAGCGCAGCGTCTGCGCCTGAGCCGCACCGCACATCAGAGCCAACGCCGCTACGGCGGCCAGGCAATGGGTCTTGAAGGACATGAAGAGCGTTCTCCCGATTGGTTGTTTCCCACTCCTCCCCAGGAGCGGCGCCCGGACCGCCGCATACATTGGCGACGATCCGAGGAAGGCGGCAGATTAGAGGTGCTTCGAAGTCCGCGTCCAGTGTGCGCCGCACGCTTCGCTCGGGATCGAACTTTATTGCATATACTAATCACCCTGCGCACGTTCATGCGAGCGCAGGATCGCTTTCCGATGCAAAGGCGCGCTGCCCTGCGCCCTCAGCGGGCCAGGTCCGCGATCAGCGCACGCACGAACGATGCCCCGGCATCGAGCTGGGCGACGGTGATGAACTCGTCCGGCTGGTGTGCCTGGGCGATATCGCCGGGTCCGCAGACCACGGTCGACCAGCCTGCCGCCTGGAACAGGCCGCCCTCGGTGCCATAGGCGACGACATGGCTGGCATTGTCGCCGGTGAGGCGGCGCGCCAGCTGCTCGGCCGCGCCCTCCTTCTCCGGCGGGTGCGGCGGGGTGTAGGAGGTGATCTCCATGGCGATGCCGGTCTCGGGCGCGATCGCCTTCATCGGCGCCTCGAGCTCCGCGATCTTCGCGCGATAGCGGGCGACATAGTCGGCGTCGTCGCCGGGCATGACGCGAACCTCATGGCTGAAGGCGCAATGCTCGGCTGTGATGTTGACCGCGGTGCCGCCCTCGACGACGCCGACATGAAGCGTGGAATAAGGGGGTTCGAAGGGGATGCCCGGCTGCGCCTTCGCCTTGTTCTCGTCCATGACCTCGTCATGCCAGGCGATCAGCTTGCCGGCGACCATCACGGCGGGCACGCCAATGTCGACGCGGCTCGAATGCACGGCGTGGCCGCGCACGGTCGTGCGCATCCGCGTTCCGCCCTTATGACCGGTGACGCCCTGCATCATCGAGGGCTCGCCGACGATCACGGCCGAGGGCTTGACCCCGGCCGCCGCCATGGCGTCGATCAGGTAGCGAGCACCGATGCAGCCGACCTCCTCGTCATAGGACAGGGCGATATGGACCGGCCGCTTCAAGCCGGCGGCCAGCATCTCCGGCACCAGGGCGAGCGCGATGGCATCGAAACCCTTCATATCGCAGGAGCCGCGGCCATAGAGCTTGCCGTCGCGCTCGGTCAGCGTCCACGGATCCGAGCTCCAGTCCTGCCCCTCGACCGGAACGACGTCGGTATGGCCGGAGAGGACGACGCCGCCATCCACCTTGGGACCGATGGTCGCGTAGAGATTGGCCTTGAAGCCGTCCGGGCTGGGCACCACCGTGCTC
>JAEXUU010000123.1 GCA_023452965.1 Pseudomonadota bacterium
TCGAGATCCTGATGCCGACGATCCAGTCGGCCGATCTCTGGCGCGAGAGCGGGCGCTACGACGCCTATGGCAAGGAGATGCTGCGCATCAAGGACCGGCACGATCGCGAGATGCTCTACGGCCCGACCAACGAGGAGATGGTCACCGAGATCTTCCGATCCTACGTCAAGTCCTACAAGGACCTGCCGCTCAACCTCTATCATATCCAGTGGAAGTTCCGCGACGAGGTCCGCCCGCGCTTCGGCGTGATGCGCGGCCGTGAATTCCTGATGAAGGACGCCTATTCCTTCGATCTCGACCAGGCCGGCGCGCGCCATGCCTATAACCGGATGTTCACCGCCTATCTGCGCACCTTCGCGCGGCTCGGCCTGAAGGCGATCCCGATGCGGGCCGACACCGGCCCGATCGGCGGCGACCTGTCCCACGAGTTCATCGTGCTCGCCTCGACCGGCGAGAGCGAGGTCTTCTGCCATCAGGACTATCTCGGCTTCGAGACGCCGTCGGCTGACACCGATTTCGACAGCGTTGCCGGGCTGCAGGGCGTCGTCGACAAGTGGACGAGCCTCTACGCCGCCACCGAGGAGATGCACGACAAGGCGGCCTTCGACGCCATTGCGGCCGACAAGCAGGTTTCGGCCCGCGGCATCGAGGTCGGCCACATCTTCTATTTCGGCACCAAATATTCCGAGCCGATGGGCGCGACGGTCGCCGGCCCGGACGGGCGCGAGACGCCGGTCCATATGGGCTCCTACGGCATCGGCCCGAGCCGGCTCGTCGCGGCGCTGATCGAGGCCGGCCATGACGACGCCGGCATCGTCTGGCCCGACGAGATCGCGCCCTTCGACATCGCGATCCTCAACCTGAAGACCGGCGATGCCGCGACCGACGCCGCCTGCGAGCAGCTCTACAAGGGCCTCGCCGCCAAGGGCTACGACATGCTCTATGACGACCGCGACGAACGGCCGGGCGGCAAGTTTGCCACTGCCGATCTGATCGGCATGCCCTGGCAGGTGATCGTCGGGCCGAAATCCCTCGCCGAAGGCAAGGTCGAGCTGAAGCGGCGCGCCGGCGGCGAACGCGAGCTGGTTTCGCTGGAGGCGGCCCTGGCCCGCTTCCCCGGCAAGAGCGTGTGAGCGGGGCGCGGCGATGAGCATGGCCAGCGAGGCGCCTCCTGCTGCAGCGGCGCCCACCGGCACGAAGCCCTTTGCCGGCTTCGAATGGTTGCTCGCCGGACGCTATCTGCGCACGCGCCGCCGCGAAGGCTTCGTCTCGGTCATCGCCGGCTTCTCGTTCCTCGGCATCCTGCTCGGCGTCGCCACGCTGATCATCGTGATGTCGGTGATGAACGGCTTCCGCAAGGAGCTGCTGGAGAAGATCGTCGGCGTCAACGGCCACATCTTCGCCACCCCGATCGATCGGCCGCTCGACGATTACGAGGCGGTGGCGCAGCGGCTGCGCAAGGTGCCCGGCATCAAGTTCGCGATCCCGCTGGTCGAGGGGCAGGCGTTGGCCTCCTCGCAGGTCGGCAATGGCGGCGTGCTGGTGCGCGGCATCTCGGAGGAGGACATCAAGTCGATCCCCTTCGTCGCCAACAACATCAAGCAGGGCACGCTCGACGGTTTCGGGGCGTCCGGCGGCGTCGCCATCGGCCGGCGGCTCGCAGGCTCGCTCGGCCTGCAGGCCGGCGACACCATCACCATCGTCACGCCGCGCGGGGCTTCGACGCCCTTCGGCACGGCGCCGCGGATCAAGGCCTATCCGATCACGGCGATCTTCGAGATCGGCATGTCGGAGTTCGACGCCTCCTTCGTCTTCATGCCGCTCGGCGAGAGCCAGGCCTATTTCAACCGCGACGGTGACGTGAACGTCATCGAGATCTTCATCGACAATCCCGACCAGACACAGGCGGTGCGCGATGCGATCGAGGCAGATGCGCCGCGCCCGCTCGTGCTGTCCGACTGGCGCCAGCGCAACCGAACCTTCTTCAACGCGCTCGAGGTCGAGCGCAATGTGATGTTCATCATCCTGACGCTGATCGTGCTGGTCGCGACCCTCAACATCGTTTCCGGCCTGATCATGCTGGTGAAGGACAAGACCGAGGACATCGCGATCATGCGCACCATGGGCGCCTCGCGCGGCACGGTCCTCCGGGTTTTCCTGATCACGGGGGCGGCGATCGGCGTCTTCGGCACCATAGCCGGCTTCATCCTGGGCGTAGTCTTCGCCAAGAACATCCAGACCATCAACAAGGGGCTGAGCAGCCTGCTGGGCGTCAATCCCTGGGACCCGACGGTGCGCTTCCTCAGCGACATTCCCTCGGTGATCGACTGGCGCGAAGTCGCCGTCGTCGTGGTGATGACGCTCGTCCTGTCGCTGCTGGCGACGCTCTATCCGGCCTGGAAGGCGGCGCGGCTCGACCCCGTCAAAGCCTTGCGGATGGGCTGAGGAGCAGAAGGCTGATGGCAACCGAAACCCCCGCGCTCTTCCTCTCGCAGATCGAGCGCTTCTATCCGCAGACCGATGGGCCGCTGGAGATCCTGCGCAAGGCCGATTTCGCGATCTGGCCCGGCGAGATGGTGGCGCTCGTGGCGCCGAGCGGGACCGGCAAGTCGACCTTGCTCCACGTCGCCGGCCTGCTGGAGAGCCCCGATGCCGGCGAAGTCTTCGTCGGCGGCATTGCGACCTCGCAGCTCGACGACAAGGACCTGACCCGGCTGCGGCGGACCGAGATCGGATTCGTCTACCAGTTCCACCACCTCCTGCCCGAATTCACCGCGCTGGAGAACGTCGTGCTGCCGCAGCGCATTCGCGGCCTCGGCAAGCAGGAGGCGTCCGAGCGGGCGACGGAGCTGCTGACCTTCCTCGGGCTGGGGGACCGGCTGGACCATCTGCCGAGCGAATTGTCGGGCGGCGAGCAGCAGCGCGTCGCCATCGGCCGCGCCGTCGCCAACGCGCCGCGCCTGCTCCTGGCCGACGAGCCGACCGGCAATCTCGACCCGCACACCTCGCTGCACGTGTTCGGCACGCTGGTGGCGCTGGCCCGGGCCTCCGGGCTAGCGGCGCTGATCGCGACGCATAATCTCGATCTGGCCTATCGCATGGACCGGCGCGTCACCATTCGCGAGGGGCTGGTCGTCCCGCTCGACTGAGGCCGGGCCTCGGGACCGCGCCGACCGGGTCGAGGCGACTTGACCGGCGTATGCGCCGCACGTGCATGGCAGATTGCAGGACCGCCCGGCCGGGCGCCTGGTTCCGGTCCGGAACCGCGCGAGCCTTTGGCCGGGTCAGGACGACCTTGCTTTCCGGCGCGGCGCGACGACGATCAGGCCAGCGACGACGATCACCGCGATCCCGGCCCAGGTCGCCGGCGCCGGAAAGTCGCCGAACACCGCAAGGCCCAGAGCGGTCGCGCCGACCAGCTCGAGATAGACCAGCGGCGACAGCGTCGAGACCTGGGCGAAGCGGAAGGCGCTGATCGTCATCAGATTGCTGGCCGCCGAAACCAGACCCATGAGCAGGATCAGCATGAGGCCCTCGCGGTCGGGCACGCTCCATTGGAAGGCGACGAAGGGCGTCAGCATGGCGATGCCGAGGATCAGTTGCAGCGTCAGGGTCGATAGCGGCGAGGAGGCCTTCGCCGTGGCGCGCGTCATCACGAGATAGCAGGCCATCAGCGCTCCCGAGAGCAGCGCGATCAGCGTGCCGCTGCTGGTCTCGGCGCCCGGACGCACGACCAGCAGCGCACCGGCGAAGCCGAGCCCGACCGCCGCGAGGCGGCGCCAGTCGAGCCGCTCGCGCAGGATCACGGTCGCGAGCAGGGTCGCGATGATCGGGGCGATGAAATAGGCGCCGAGCGCATCGGCGAGCGGCACATGCTTGATGGCCATGAAGTACGAGGTCATGGCGCCGACGAGGAAGGCGGTCCGGACGATCTGGGGCAGGAGCTGCCCACGCGCGACCAGCGGCTCGGGCGAACGCCACTGCGCGACGGCCACGATCGGAAGCAGGAAGCCGAGCGCCGCGACATAGCGGGCCCAGCTCAGGAAGACGGCCGAATGCGCGCCGCTGAGATATTTCGCGATCGCGTCGGAGCTCGGGATGATCAGCATCGATCCTGCCATCAGCGCGATGCCGAGCGCCGTGTTGCGCCCGTGATCGGTCTGGCTCTTGCGGGCGCGCATCGTCGCGGCCGCCTCGTTCCCGGTTTCGCGCGCCCCGGTCTTCTGATGCGTATCCATAAGCGGGGGTCCCGGCCGGCTCGGCTCCGCGGTCACGGGTGCGAAGCCGTGCCGGCTTGGCGTGGAGCTGTCTTCGGCGCAAGTCTGTCGAAGCTGAAGAAAGGTTTTGTTAACCGCTGTCGAATGCGAGGCGGATGGAACTAACCTATCGGCATTGACGAGAACAAAATAGGAACTTATCTGAACATAGATCGAACGAAGGAGATCGACATGCTGATCGCTCGCAAGCTGATGGCCGGCGCCGCCGAGTTTTTCGCCCTGGCGCTGTTCGTCGGAATGATCTGGGTCTGGGCTGCGCTCGCCGCCGCTCCTGGCGTCTGAGAAGGTTGATGGCGTGCCTCGCGGCCACGGCCGCGCGGCATGCGCCAGGCGTCCACAGGCCCGGCCCCGGCAGCGTCTCGACCCCGGCGCGGCGCTGCGCGATAACCCGCCCGAGAGGGCATCATGACCGACCGGAAGAACGATTCGCAGGTTGAGGACGAGGTCGGATTCGTCCACCTCCACGTCCATTCGAGCTATTCCCTGCTCGAAGGCGCGATCCAGGTCGGCGCGCTTGCCAAGCTCGCGGCCGGCGACGGTCAGCCGGCGATGGCGCTGACCGACACCAACAACCTGTTCGGTGCGCTGGAATTTTCCGAGAAGCTGGCGGGCGTAGGCGTGCAGCCGATCGCCGGCGTGCAGCTCGGCGTCGATTTCGGTGACGACGAGACGGGTGGCCGCAAGCCCGTCCAGCCGGTGATCGGCCATCTCGTCTTGCTCGCCATGAACGAGGCGGGCTACGGCAACCTGATGAAACTGGTGAGCCAGGCTTGCCTCGCCGCCGGCACCGGCCAGCCCGTGGTGACTAT
>JAEXUU010000153.1 GCA_023452965.1 Pseudomonadota bacterium
CGCGTTGAACCACGTCTCCTTCCTCGATGCGGCGCTGGCGCTCTCGATCCTCGACAAGGAGCCGGTCTTCGCCATCGACCACGGCATCGCCCAGCGCTGGTGGGTGAAGCCCTTCCTCAGGCTGACCCGGGCGATGCCGCTCGATCCGGCCCGCCCGCTCGCGACCCGCTCGCTGATCAACGCGGTCAAGGCCGGCGAAAGCCTGGTGATCTTCCCGGAAGGCCGGCTCACCGTCACCGGCAGCCTGATGAAGGTCTATGACGGCGTCGGCATGATCGCCGAGAAGTCCGGGGCGAAGGTCGTGCCGGTCCGGATCGAAGGCCTGGAGGCGACGATCTTTTCGCGCCTCACCCGCGCGCAGGTGCGTCGGCGCTGGTTCCCCAAGGTGCGCGTCACCATCCTCGAGCCGGTCTCGCTCACCGTGCCGGAGGAGCTCAAGGGCCGCGCCCGGCGCCAGGCCGCCGGTACGGCGCTCTACCAGGTGATGTCCGACCTGATCTTCCGCACCACCGACATCGAGCGCAGCGTCTTCGACGCCGTGGCCGAGGCGGCGCGGCGCCATGGCATGGGCCGCGTCGCGGTCGAGGACCCACTGACCGGCACGCTGAGCTACAAGCGCCTCCTGATCGGCGCCGAGGTGCTGGGCCGCAAGCTCGCGCCGCTGGCCGGCAAGGGCGAGGCGATCGGTGTCATGCTGCCCAATGCCAATGGCGCGGCGGTAACGATCCTCGGGCTGATCTCGGCGGCGCGCGTCCCGGCGATGATCAACTTCACGGCGGGAGCGACCAACATCGCCACGGCCTGCACGGCGGCGCAGATCAGGACCATCGTGACCTCGCGCGCCTTCGTCGAGAAGGGCCGGATGGGGCCGCTGATCGAGGCGCTGCAGGCCGATGTCCGCATCGTCTATCTGGAGGATGTCCGCGCCACCGTCTCGACGGCCGACAAGCTTCGGGCACTCTGGTGCCATGGCAAGCCGATCGAGGCGTCGGGCGGCCAGGACCGCGCCGCGATCCTGTTCACTTCGGGCTCGGAAGGCACGCCGAAGGGCGTCGTGCTCAGCCATGCCAACATGCTGGCGAATGCGGCCCAGGCGGCGGCGCGGATCGATTTCGGCCGGCAGGATAAGGTCTTCAACGTGCTGCCGGTCTTCCACTCCTTCGGCCTGACGGTCGGCCTCGTGCTGCCGCTGGTCTCGGGCGTGCCTGTCTACCTCTACCCCTCGCCGCTGCACTACCGGATGGTGCCGGAGCTGGTCTACGGCTCGAACGCCACCATCCTGTTCGGCACCGACACCTTCCTTGCCGGCTATGCTCGCGCCGCCCACCCTTACGACCTGCGCTCGCTGCGCTACATCCTGGCCGGCGCCGAGCCAGTCAAGGAGGCGACGCGCCGGACCTATATGGAGAAATTCGGCCTGCGCATTCTCGAAGGCTATGGCGTGACCGAGACCGCTCCGGTGCTGGCGATCAACACGCCGATGTTCAACCGCTTCGGCACGGTCGGGCGGATCATGCCCGGCATGGAAGCGCGGCTCGAGACCGTGCCCGGCGTCGAGGAAGGCGGGCGCCTGCACGTCCGCGGCCCCAATATCATGCTCGGCTATCTGCGCGCCGAGAATCCGGGCCTGCTCGAACCGCCGGCCGAGGGCTGGCACGACACAGGCGACATCGTCACCATCGACAAGGATGGCTTCATCGCGATCAAGGGCCGGGCCAAGCGCTTCGCCAAGATCGCCGGCGAGATGGTCTCGCTCGCCGCGATCGAGGCCTTCGCCGCCGAGCTCTGGCCCGACGCGCTCTCGGCGGTCGCCAGCCTGCCCGATGCGCGCAAGGGCGAACGGCTGGTGCTGGTGACGCAGAAGCAGGGCGCGAGCCGTGCCGAGTTCCAGGCCTTTGCCAAGGCGAAGGGCGCCTCCGAGCTGATGGTACCGGCCGAGGTGATGGTCGTGCCCACCGTGCCGGTGCTCGGCTCCGGCAAGCTCGACTTCGCCGGGGTGACTCGGCTGGTCAGGGAACGGGCGGCCACCGCGACGGCCGTGGCATGATCCGCTTCTGGCTGCGCGTATGAGCCGGTCCCGGCGCTTCCTCCGCCGCCGACAGCGATCGATCCCGGTCGGCGGCGGGGCTGACACTGCAGCGGCCTACGACCTCCGCGACTAAGCGGCGTCAACATCGGTGCGTTGCGCGGCGTTCCGGATTGGCGATGGCAGCGGCAAGATTCGATTGAAAACTCAACGCCGGGAGGCCAGAAAGCAGGGACGGGCGCTTGCCCGCAATTGCGAACGCTATCCCGGCGGTCGCGGCACCGGATCCGGTGAGGATAAGGGGATTGCTGAATGTCGGGGTCCGACCCTTCCCACGCCGTCGCGGCCGAGCCTGAAGCCGAGAGCTACGACCTTTCCGAGCAGGTCGGCTTCATCCTGCGTCAGGCGGTCCAGCGCCATGTCTCGCTGTTCAACGAGATCATGGGGCCGGAGCTGACGCCGACGCAGTGGGCTGTCCTCTCGCGCCTCTATCTCGAGGGTGGCAGCTCGCAGAACCTGCTCGGACGCCAGACCGCGATGGACGCGGCGACGATCAAGGGCGTGGTCGACCGGCTGATCAAGCGCAAGCTGGTGCACACCACCGCCGATCCCGATGACGGGCGCCGCGTCATCGTGCAGCTGACCGAGGCCGGCCGCGCCTATACCCGCGAATTGATGCCGAAGGCGGAGACCGTCACCAAGGTGACGCTCGCGCCGCTGGCGACCAGCCAGCGCAC
>JAEXUU010000156.1 GCA_023452965.1 Pseudomonadota bacterium
GGAGCAGGGCTTCGAACAGCTCACGCTCGGGCAGGCCGGTGAGCACGGCGGCGTGCTGCGCCAGCTCCTGCAAGGCCTGCTTCTTGCTGTTGGCGCGCAGCGGCGAGATCACCGCATCGGGCCGGAGAAGATCGGTCAGCGTCATAACCCAATCCATGCATGTCCCGTACCGGAGCGCGGGCGCCGCCGGCATCCCGGCCGGCACCCGAATTCCATCAGCGGCGGGACTTCAAGAAAGAGAAGCCGGCGGATCGATCCAGCCGATATTGCCGTCGCGGCGGCGGTATACGACGTTCATGCGGCCATTGCCAGCATGGCGGAAGATAACCACAGGCGCGCCGGTCAGATCGAGCTCGGCGACCGCGTCGACGACCGTCATCTGGTGAAGGGACTTGGTCGATTCGGCCACGATCACCGGGTTCTCGCCGGCGTGATCGACCTCCTGCTCCTCGACGTCGTCATCGGGGGCAGCGATCACATAGCTGGGGATTTCCATCAGCGGCTCGCGCCCATTGGCCGCGGCGGAACGGTCCTTCAGCCGGCGCTTGTAGCGCCGCAGCCGCTTCTCGATGCGCTCCGCCATCTTGTCGAGGCTGGCATAGGGATCGTGCGCGGTGGCGGAGGCTTCGAGCGTGATGCCTGAGGACAGGTGCAGGACGCCGTCGGTCTTGAAGGCGGTACCGTCTTTGCCGACGGTGATATGCCCCTGGTAGCCGCCCTCATAGTACTTGCCCAACGCCGCGGCGACCCTGGTCTCGGCCTGCCCGCGCAGGGCTGCGCCGACATCGAGATTCTTGCCGGAGATTCGCAAGCTCATGGAGTGCTTCCCCTTCTTGTCGCCATGGCCAGTAGTCGGCCATCTACTGGAGGTAAGAACGGGGTCACCGGCTTGTCAATGAGCCCGAAGGCGGGTGCCTCGAAGGGGCTGCTCTCAACGGGACGCATGCCGCAGGGGCAACTCGACCGGCCAGAGCAGACCGCAGGACAGGCCCCGCAGCCTCTTCGCCAGGGCATGCGCGGCGTGTATCGCGGGCGGGTTCAGCGCGCCCCGCCGGCCATGGCGAGCTTCTCTCGCCGGCGCTCCATCGAGGACGGGATGCGCAGCGATTCCCGGTACTTCGCCACAGTCCGCCGGGCGATGTCGATGCCGTTCGTCTTCAGCCTGGTGACGATCGCATCGTCCGACAGAATCTCCGCCGGGCTCTCCTCGTCGATCATCTGCTTGATCCGGTAGCGCACCGCCTCGGCCGAATGGGCCTCGCCATAGCCGGTCGCGGCGATCGCGGCCGAGAAGAAATACTTCATCTCGAAGACACCGCGCGTGCAGGTCAGGTACTTGTTCGAGGTGACGCGCGAGACTGTCGATTCGTGCATGCCGATCGCGTCGGCGACGGTCTTGAGATTCAGCGGGCGCAGATGCTCGACGCCATGGGCGAAGAAGCCGTCCTGCTGGCGCACGATCTCGCTGGCAACCTTGAGGATGGTACGGGCACGCTGCTCGAGCGAACGGGTCAGCCAGTTTGCGGTCTGCAGGCACTCGGCGATGAAAGCCTTGTCCTCGTCGTTGCGCGCGGCCCGTGAAACGCGGGCGTGATAGGTCTGGTTGACGAGCACGCGCGGCAGCGTGTCGGGGTTGAGGTCGACCAGCCAGGAGCCATCCGGCGCGGGGCGGATGAAAACGTCCGGCACCACCGTCTCGGCGGCCGAACCGCCGAAGGCGCAGCCCGGCTTGGGATCGAGACGCCGAATCTCAGCGACCATGTCGGCGATGTCCTCGTCGTCGACCCCACAGATGCGCTTCAGCGCGGTATAGTCGCGCTTGGCGACCAGCGGCAGATTGGCGAGCAGAGCCTGCATGGCCGGGTCGTAGCGATCCCGGTCGCGCAGCTGGATGGCCAGGCACTCGCTGACATCGCGCGCCGCGACGCCGCTGGGATCGAAGCCCTGGACGATGCGCAGGACCTCCTCGACCCTGGCCTCGTCGACGCCCAGCCGCATGGCAATGTCGGCCAGCGGCTCGGCGAGGTAGCCGGCATCGTCGACCCCGTCGATGATGTGTCGGCCGATCAGCCGCTCGGCCGGCGAGGCGACCGCCAGATCGAGCTGAGCGGCGAGATGGTCATGCAGAGAAAGCTCGGCGGTCAGGCTGCTCTCGAACCCCTCGGGCCCATCTTCGAACGAGCCGCCACTGCCGCCATAAGCCCCGCCGGTGATCGGCAGGCTGTCGGCGCCCCGCGTATCGAGCCGAGCGATCTGTGGCTGCTCGTTCTGGAAGACGTTCTCGAGCCCGGTGCCAAGCCGCCCTTCCATGCCCTCCTGCGTGTTGAGGCTCTCGGCGCGCTCATAGCTCGCCTGATCGGCCGCATGCGCGCCCTCGCTGCCGCCATTGGCCAGCGGCGCCTCGCCGGCCTCGTCATTGCGCTCCAGCAGCGGGTTGCGCTCGAGCTCGCCCTCGACGAAATTCTGGAGTTCGAGATGGGAGAGCTGGAGGAGCTTGATCGCCTGCAAAAGCTGCGGCGTCATCACCAGGGACTGCCCCTGGCGCAGCTCCATACGCGGCATCATCGCCATAGACGATCCGGCCCCTTTCCTCCGCGCCACCTCGGCACGCTTCTTGCCTGTGAGGAAAGCCTAGACTCGGGCCGCAGCGGCGTCAAAGCCCTTTGCATGCGCGAAGAGAGAGATTTTGTCGCGCCGCAGCATCGACCGCCGGCCCTTGCCGGCCAATCCGCTCAGAGGCGGAAATCCTCGCCGAGATAGACGCGCCGGACGTCGGCATTGGCGATGATCTCGGCCGGCGAGCCCTCGGTCAGCACGCGGCCGGAATGGATGATGTAGGCGCGATCGACCAGTCCGAGCGTCTCGCGGACATTATGGTCGGTGATCAGCACGCCGATCCCGCGATCGGTCAGCTGCCGGACTAGCTCCTGGATATCGCCGACGGCGATCGGGTCGATGCCGGCGAAGGGCTCGTCGAGCAGGATGAAGGACGGACGACCGGCCAGCGCACGGGCGATCTCGCAGCGGCGGCGCTCGCCGCCGGAGAGCGCGATCGAGGGCGCCTTGCGCAGGCGGGTGATGTTGAACTCGTCGAGCAGCTTGTCGAGCTCGCGCTCGCGCTTCTTGCGGTTGGGCTCGACGACCTCGAGCACCGCGCGGATGTTGTCCTCGACCGAGAGGCCACGAAAGATCGAGGCTTCCTGCGGGAGATAGCCGATGCCGAGCCGGGCGCGCTGGTACATCGGCAGGTTGGTGATGTCGTTCCCTTCGAGCGAGATCACGCCCATATCGGCCCCGACCAGGCCGGTGATCATGTAGAAGATCGTGGTCTTGCCGGCGCCGTTCGGCCCGAGCAGGCCGACGGCCTCGCCGTTACGCACGTAGAGCGAAGCCTCGCTCACGACATTGCGGGCGCCATAACTCTTGCGCAGGCCGCTGACGGCAAGGATGCCGGGGCCGCCGATGGAGGAGGCGACCGGTTCCGATCCTGCGAACTGTTCGGTAGCCTGGGCCTCGCCCTTCCGGCCGAACAGCCGGCCGAGGCGCGACAGCATTCCACCGCCGGCGAGCGACGCAGCGGCGGCTGCCGAGGATTGCGAGCGCTGCGGCCTTGTGGCGGTTTCGGCGGGCGATGGCGGGGAGATCGTCACGGGAAAGGGCGCAACCTGCTGGTTTTCGGCACGGCGTGAACTCTGGTATTCGAGGCGTTCCAAACTGGCAACGCCTTCGTTACCCAGACGTACCGAGCGATGAAGTCAGTTCGTCGGCGTCGCGGGCTTTCCCGCTCCACCCGGCTTCTCCTTGCCGGCCTCGGCCGAATTGGGCACGAAGAAGCCCTGCACGCGACCGCCCGGCTTGGTGTCGACATTGGCAATGCCGGTCTGCGTGTCATAGACGAGGCGCTCGCCACGGGTGATGTTGGGACCGTCGTTCAACGCGACATTGCCGGTCATGATCACCTTGTTGTTGGCGCGGTCGAAGACGGCGTTGTCGGACGTCGCTGCCTGGGTTTTCGAGACGACGGTGACGGGCCCGGCGCATTCGATGCGCTTGATTGCACCATCGTTCGACGATGGCGCCCCGCTGGCCGCCGCCGGGGCAGGAGCCGCCTCCGGCGCCGCGCGCTTGCCGGCGCCGTTCTGGCCGCGCCCCTCATAAAACACGGTCATGGTCGAGCAGCGGACCGTCGTCTCGCCCTGCACCGCGACAACATTACCGGAGAAGACTGCCTTGTTGTCCTTGTCGAGCACGTCGAGCTTGTCGGCGTCGATCTTGATCGGCTCCTTGCTGTCGCCGCCCATGCCGCCAAAGGGCGAGCCGGGAGCACCACCGCGCCTTGCCGGCGCCGCCGCAGGCTTGGCGGCCGGCTGCGCCGGCGTCGCGCCGGACCTGGACGGCGCCTGCTGCTGAGCCAGCGCCGCCGCCGAGGGCAGCCAGAAAAGTGCGGATACGGCTGCGAAGAGGAGGGTTGTAGGTTTCATCGCCGACCTGTCATTCGCTTGGCTTCACTGTCTCGAGCCGATTTCAACGCTGTGGCGGCGGTGCCGCCTCGCCTTGCGCGTCCGCAGCGGGCCGCAGCAGGCCCGGATTGGGCGTGCTGCCCTGACGCTCCGGCCCGGCAAGGCTGTTGGCCGGCGCATTCTCGATCACGACACGCACGCGGCCCTCGAACACGATCAGGGCGCCGTTATCCTTAACATCGAGTGTATCGGCATTGACCGTGGTCGTGCCAAGATTGACCGTGACCGGCTCGCGCGACACGACCGTTCCGGCCTTGAAATCGACATCGGCCGTTCGCATCCGCACATCATAGCCCGATTCCGTCCGGATCTTGACGTCGTCGACCAGCTTCAGCTTTTCCTTCTGCTGGTCGAAAAGGCCGCTGAGGGCATTGACGGTGACCCAGCCTTCCTCGGACTTCATCTGGACCCGGGCCGTCATCTTAACCAGCTCGATCTGCGTGGGATTGCGGATGTCCTGCAGCGCGGACTCGGCGGTGACCACGTACGGACTGTTGTCCTTGCGATAGCCGGCGAGCTTGGGCGCCTCCATCACGACCTTGCCGCCGGACAGGCCGATCGAGCCCAGCGAGAGATTGCCGGCCTCGCGCAGCGGGTTAAGGAACGGCGTGACGATCAGCCCCAGCACGGCCACGACCGCGCCGACCGGAATTGCGCGCCGCAGCAGCCGCACCACGCCGGAGTGGCGGCGCGCGGCCTTGAACGCGGCCTGCCGCGCCCGCGCCTGCTTCACCGCCGATCCTGCGATGTCAGGAGATGTCATTGCCAAGGTCATGTCCCGCCCAATGCCAGCCGCCCACGGCTTTTTCATGTCGGCGATTGCGCAGTTGCGAAATCGCCATACCGACCGCTCGACGATGACCTAGCTGGAATACAACAACTTTACGTATGTGCGAAGATGTCGGTCTCCGGCCAGCCGGCGAGATCGAGCTCCGCCCGGGTCGGCAGGAAGTCGAAGCAGGCCTGGGCCAGATGAGTCCTCTCCTCGCGGGCCAGCATGACGTCGAGGCGCAGCTTCAATGCATGAAGATGCAGAACATCCGCCGCAGCGTAGCTGAGCTGGGATTCCGACAGGGTCTCGGCGCCCCAATCCGAAGATTGCTGCTGCTTCGACAGGTCGATGCCGAGCAGCTCCCGGACCAGATCCTTCAGCCCGTGCCGGTCCGTATAGGTCCGCACCAGCTTGGAGGCGATCTTGGTGCAGTAGACCGGCGCGGTGACGACGCCGAAGGCCTTTTGCAGCGCCGCAATGTCGAAGCGAGCGAAATGGAACAGCTTCAGCACGCCGGGATCAGCGAGGATGCGGCAGAGATTCGCGGGCGCCGGCGCATCCTTGGGAATCTGGACGACATCGGCCGAGCCATCGCCCCGCGAGAGCTGCACATCGCAGAGCCGGTCGCGCTGCGGATTGAGACCGAGCGTCTCGGTGTCGATCGCCAGGATCGGCCCGGGCTGGAAATCGGCAGGCAGGTCGCCGCGATGCAGATGAATGGTCATGGCTCTGACTCAACCCTTGCAAACACTTGCCGCGGGCCGGGCCGGCGGACGTCCCTGCCAGCTACCGAGCCCACCGCCGCGGCACAAGCCTTTTCTCGCTCCAACTGCCGCGGGAAAATTAACCTTCTGTTCACCATATCCTTCATCTCAAGGCCAAGGCGTGCGAGGGTGCCGGATCGGAGCCCGACGCATGACCCTCATTCGCCTGTTCACCGATCTCGATGGCCGCATCGGCCTGCGCCAGTTCTGGCTCGGCAGCATAGCGCTCGCGCTCTGCCTGCTGGCTGTGCAATGGGCTGCGCCCTACCTGGTGGAAAAGCCGACGGCGATCAGCATCGTCGCCTTCGCCAAGGCCTTCGCGCTCTTTCCCTGGGCCGCCCTGGCCGCGAAGCGCGCCACCGACCGCGGCGGCTCGGCACTCTTCGGCATCTTCCTGGTCTGCGCCATCGTGCTGCCGACCGAGCTGCGGCCGCATCTCGGCTATGCTTGGCGCCCCTCGCTCGAGGCGATCTCGACCATCGCCTGGCTGATCGCCCTGGTCGATCTCGGACTGATGCCGGGCGCCGAGCCGGACAGGCCGCTTGCAGCGCAGGAGGCTGCTGCTAAACGGGCGTGATGAGCCAGAGCACGACGCACACCCTCGCCTTCGACGCCACCGATCCCGTCGCCCTGACGCAGGCCCTGATCCGCTGCCCCTCGGTGACACCCGCCGAAGCCGGCGCCCTCGCCTTGCTCGAAACCGTGCTCGCGGCCGAAGGCTTCTCCGTCCAGAGGCCGGTATTCTCCGAGCCCGGCATGCCGGACATCGAGAACCTCTATGCCCGAATCGGCAACGAGGCGCCGGTGCTGGTCATCGCCGGTCACAGCGACGTCGTGCCGCCCGGCGATGTTACCAGCTGGACGCGTGAGCCGTTCGCGGCCGAGATCGTCGACGGCACGCTCTATGGCCGCGGCGCCTGCGACATGAAGGGCGGCCTCGCCTCGATGGTCGCTGCGGTTATCCGCTATCGCCGCGACAACCCGCACGCTCCCGGATCGATCGCCTTTCTCGTCACCGGCGACGAGGAGGGTCCGGCCGTTAACGGCACGGTCAAGCTGCTGGAATGGGCGAAGGCGCGCGGCGAGCGCTTCGACCATTGCCTGCTCGGCGAGCCGACCAATCCGGCGACGATGAGCGACATGCTCAAGATCGGCCGGCGCGGCTCGCTGACCGGCAAGCTCACCGTCCATGGCATCCAGGGCCATGTCGGCTACCCGCATCTGGCGCAGAACCCGATCCGCGGCATGGTCCGGCTGCTCGCCGGGCTGGATGCGACGCCGCTCGACGCCGGCACCGAGCATTTCGACCCGAGCAATCTCGAGGTGACGACGCTCGACGTCGGCAACCCCGCGACCAACGTCATCCCGGCGCTGGCACGCGCCGTGTTCAACATCCGCTTCAACGATCTCTGGACGCCCGAGACGCTCGCCGGCGAGATCGAACGCCGGCTGCGCGAGGCGGCCGGCAACACGGTGCGCTACGAGATCATTTTCGAGCCGACCAACGCGGTCGCCTTCCTGACGCAGCCCGGTCCCTTCGTCGCCATGGTGGCCGACGCGGTCGAAGCCGAAACCGGCAAGCGCCCGGCGCTCTCGACCACCGGCGGCACCTCGGATGCGCGCTTCATCAAGAACTATTGCCCGGTCGTCGAATACGGCGTGGTCGGCCAGACCATGCACCAGATCGACGAACGCGTTTCCCTGGCCGACCTGCGGGCGCTGGAGCGCATCACGCACCGGCTCCTGACCGCCTATTTCGCCGCAGCTTCGGCGGCTTGACGGAACCTTTCGGGCCGGACATGCTTTAGACGAAAGTCTAATGCTGTCGAGCCCGGAGGGTCTGGCCATGAGGCTTGGTGCCGACGATGTGACACGCTCTCTGCGAGCTTCATGGCGTCTGCTTTCGGCGGATTCCAGGGCCCTGCCCGATTTCGATCTTTCCCGCGACGGCTTCTGGCGCTCTTATCTGGCGCTGGTGCTGACCGTGCCGGCGATCATTCCGGTACTGGCCGCCGAGCGCGTGCTGGCCGGGCTGCCCAATGCGGCCGGCCTGTTTGATGCCCCTGTCCTGCTGGCCTCGGTGATCGCGGCCCAGCTTCTGGCAGTCATCACTGTGCCGGCCCTGCTGGTCATGCTGGCGCCGGGGCTCAGGCAATCCCCGCGCTTCACCGGCTTCATCATCGCCTGGAACTGGTCGAGCATTCTTTCGGCCGGGCTGATCGCCGTGCCCGCGGCGGTGTTCGCGCTCGGCTGGTCGAATGGCGGCATCGCGGTGATCCAGGCGCTTGCTTTCGGCGTGATCATCCTGCGGCTGCGCTATTGCGTGGCCCGCGCGACCTTCGGCTCCGAAACAGGCATCGCCGGAGCAATCGCCTGCGCCAGCCTCCTCGCCGACTACGCGATCATCCGGACCTTCGGGCTTGCCGGCTTCTAGCTCTCTGGCTGGGCTCTAGATCTGCGTGACCGGCATCAGGGTGACGCCGTAATAGAGCGCTTTGCCCCTGGTGGTGAGCGATTCCGAGACGGGGCCGATCTCGAAGCCGGCCTTGGTCAGCTCGGTCAACGCCTTGGCCTTGACCGCAGCCGACGCTGACGCGTCGAAGTTGATCTTCAGCTCGATCGTCGCCTCGAGAACCTTCACCACCTGATGGGCATTGCCCTGTCCGATATTGGTGCGGACGGTTTCGCGACAGACCGGCCTGAGAAGCGCACGAATCTCGGCCAGCTCATCGCGTGCATAGGTGTAGATCCTGGCATCCGCCACCGTCACCACGGCGCTCCTCGCGGCGCGAGCCGTCGCGGAAAGGTTGAAGAGTGTCTTGAGCGCAGGCGCCTCGACGCTGAAGCTCCCACCGATCTGGCTGGCGACGTCGCGGCTTTCGGTCTCGCTCGGCGTCGGCTTGAAGCCATAGAGATCGACCGAGTAACGCGCCGTGCAGAGCGTCGCCAGTTGCACCGAGCGGGGGCTCTGGTCGCGCGGGTCGTAATTCTCCTTCGCGACCAGCAGACCCGGCCCGTGCAAGGTGCTGGGCGGCACATTTCGCAAGAAGCCGTATTTGACGATGATTCCTTCGAGCTGGCGGTCCTCGCTCTGGCAGGCGGCCAGTGGGAGCCCGGCTATAAGGCAGAATGCGAGCCGCAATCCCGGTTTCCGACCCATGGCCAACTCCGGCGGGCACTGACAATATCTATATACTTAAAGTTGCATATCAGCTCGCGATCCGCAACCTTGAGTAGAACGTACTTCAGGTAAACGGCGGATAGTCGACGCCGGCGAGATAGAGTCCGCAGGAGGGGGCGAGCGCAGCGCATTGCGAGCGGTCGCGTGCAGCCAGAACCTTGCCGACCTTGTTCTCGGGCCAACGCCCCATGCCGACCATTTTCAGGCAACCGACCATGGAGCGGACCTGATGGTGCAGGAAGGAGCGAGCATGGGCATAGACCACGATCTCGGCGCCCTCGCGCCGGCAATCGAGCCGGTCGAGCGTGCGCAGCGGGCTGTTGGCCTGGCATTCGGCAGCCCGGAAGGTGGTGAAGTCGTGATGGCCGAGGAGAGCCTTGGCGGCGCGGTTCATCGCCTCATGGTCGAGCCGAACCGGAACATGCCAGACACGGCCGGCATCGAGCGCCGGCTGCGCCCTGCGGTCAAGGATGCGGTAGATGTAATAGCGACGCAGCGCCGAGATCCGGGCATCGAACGTGTCGGGCACCGCCTCGGCGCTGAGCACCGCGACCGACAGGCGCTTCAGCCTGGCATTGCTGGCGTCGCGCACCACGTCGGTGCGCCATTCCTTGTCGAGATCGACATGGGCGACCTGATGGGTGGCATGGACGCCGGCATCGGTGCGCCCGGCGCAATGCAGACGCACGGGGTGGCCACAGAAGGCCTCGACCGCCTCCTCGACGCTCTGCTGGACGGAAGGGCCGTTGAGCTGGCGCTGCCAGCCCGAGAACGGCGTGCCGTCATATTCGATGACGAGCTTGTAGCGCGGCATCAGAGCTTGCTGCCGGCTCCGAGCCGGGCGCCGCGCAGGAACTCGGCCCCGCTCATCGGCGCCTTGCCGGCGCGCTGGACCTGC
>JAEXUU010000216.1 GCA_023452965.1 Pseudomonadota bacterium
CCGCTCTACCTCGTCGGCGAGCGCATCGGCTTCGAGAAGCTCGATAGCGTCCACCCGCGCGGCGACGCCCTGCCACCGCTGATCCGCTAGTCCCGGACTGGACAATCGCCGCCAGCGACGGCATCGCTTGCCGCATGATCGTCGACGTCATGTCAGCGGGAGCGCCGAGATGACGAGGCGGGAGAGACGAGCCGCCATTCGATGCTGAGAAAAATCCTTTCGGTCAGCGGCTTCACGCTGCTCTCGCGCGTCTCCGGCTTCGCCCGCGACATCGTGCTCGCCGCCGTGCTCGGTGCCGGGCCACTGATGGACGCATTCTCGGTGGCGCTGCGCCTGCCCAATCATTTCCGCGCCATCTTCGGCGAAGGAGCCTTCAACCAGGCCTATATCCCGGCCTTCGCCCGCATCCGCGAGAAGTCGGGCGCGGCGGCGGCGCAGCATTTCTCGGACCGTGTCTTCACGCTGAACCTGATCGTCCAGCTCGTGATTCTCGGGCTCGCCCTGCCCTTCATGCCCGAGCTGGTGCGCCTGCTGGCGCCCGGTTTCGTCGGCGATCCCCAGCGCTTCGACCTCGCGGTGGCGCTGACCCGGATCACCTTCCCCTATCTCTTGTTCATCACGCTGGTGACGCTGCTCTCGGCCAATCTCAACGCGGTCGACCGCTTCGCCGCAGCCGCCGCGGCGCCGATCCTGCTCAATGTCAGCCTGATCGGCGCGCTCGCCGTCGCCTTCCTGTTCCCGAGCGCGGCGCATGCAGCAGCCTGGGGTGTCGCCGCCGCCGGCGTGCTGGAATGGCTGCTGCTCTGGCTCGCCGCCCGGCGGGAAGGCGTTTCGGCGGCACTGACGCGGCCGCGGCTCGACGGCGAGGTCAAGCGCTTCCTCAAGGCGCTCGGACCGGCTGTGATCGGCTCGGCCGGCGTCCAGATCGCGATCTTCGCCGACACGATCATCGCCTCGCTGCTGCCGGCCGGCGCCTATGCCGCGCTCTACTATGCCGAGCGGCTCTACCAGCTGCCGATCGGCGTCATCGCGATCGGCGTCGGCACGGTGCTGCTGCCGACGATGAGCCGTGCCATCGCCGCCGGGGACGAGGCCAAGGCCGACAAGGCGCAGAATCGGGCGATCGCGCTGACGATCTTCGCCGCCGCCCCTTTCGCCGCCGCCTTCATCGCAATCCCCGAGCTGATCGTCGCCGCCCTGTTCGAGCGCGGCCGCTTCGACGCAACCGCGAGCCAGGCGTCGGGCGCCGTGCTCTTCG
The DNA here is from genome assembly GCA_023452965.1 of Pseudomonadota bacterium. Next base: position 1,259 of record JAEXUU010000216.1, read on the forward strand.
CCTATGCGATCGGCCTGCCGGCCATCGTGCTGATCCGTTCACAGGTCTCGAGCTTCCAGGCGCGCGGCGACACGACGACGCCGATGATCGTCTCGCTCGCCGCGATCGCCGCCAATGTCGCGCTGAAGTTGTTGCTCTGGCGCGATCTCGGCGCGCCCGGCCTCGCGCTCGCGACCGCTGCCGGCGCCTGGATCAATGTCGGAGCGCTGTTCGTGCTCGCTTTGCGGCGCGACTGGACCCGGCCGGATCGCAAGCTTCCGGGCCTGATCCTGATCGTTGCGGTTGCCGCCGCCTGCGCCGGCATCGCCGCGCGCCTGCTGGCGCTGCCCCTCCAGACGGCGCTTGCCGGTTTCGCCTTCGAGCCGAAGTTGCTGGCGCTCAGCGTACTCAGCCTGCTTGCGGCGGCGCTCTACGCCGTCCTCGCGCTCGGTGGGCTGAAGCTAACGGGGTTGCTGCGGCTGCTGCGCTGACGCTGCTCAGCCTTCGGCAACGATGCCAGCGCCACGGCGCAACTGCTCGGTCGCTTCCGTCACCATCCGGGCGACGATCTCGGCGGCGGGCGGCACATCCGTAATCAGCCCGGCCGCCTCGCCATAGATCGCGGCTGCTTTGTCAGGATCGCCGGCCATGAAGGCTTCGCGATAGGCCGGGCCCTCGCTCTCGGCCGCCGCCAGCAATTCGGCGTCGCGGCCGCTCCATTTAGCCATGTAGGCATTGTCGCCGACGCGGATGTCGAAGGGTTTTGGCCAATCGAGCCGGCGGGCGATGTCGGGCAGCGAGGAGCGCACCGTCTGATCGCCGGTCGCGGCGATGGCCGCGGCCTGATGGTTCTGGTGGACGAGCGCCTCGCGGCTCGCCCAGAAGCGGGTACCGACGAGCACGCCATCGGCGCCCAGCATCAGCGCCGCGGCGAGGCCCCGGCCATCCGCGATGCCGCCGGCAGCCAGCAACAAAGTGTCCGGGCTCTCACGGGCGAGGAGGTCGGCGACCTCGGGAACGAAGGGCAGCGTCGCACGGGCATGGCCATGGCCACCGGCCTCGGTACCCTGGGCGACGATGACGGAGGCACCGGCCGCCAGCGCCACCCTGACATGCCCGATGCTCTGGCACTGGTAGATCAGCGGAATGCCGGCAGCGGCGATCTCAGCCGCAAAAGGCGCGGGATCGCCGAAGGAGAGCATCAGCGCCGCCGGGCGATGGGCGAGCACCTCGCCGAGCAGATGCGGTTGCTTCGCCAGCGACCAGGTGATGAAGCCGCAGCCGGTGCGCGTGTTGCCGGCCGCCTCATACTGCGTCCTCAGCCAGTCGCCATCGCCATAGCCGCCGCCGATCAGGCCGAGCCCGCCGGCCCGCGTCACCGCCGCCGCCAGCGCCCCGCCGGCAGCGAGTGCCATCGGCGCCGAGAGGATCGGATGCTCGATGCCGAAGCGCTCGGGCAGGCGGGTGGCGAGACGGGCCATGCGGGGAGCTCCGGTTACTTGGAGTGGGCGAAGTCCATGTAGAGTTCGCGCGCCTTGCGGAACATCGGGCCGGGCTGAACCTGACGGTCGTCGATCCGGTAGATCGGCATCACCTTCGAGTAGTTGCCCGAGGAGAAGATCTCGTCGGCCTGCTCGAAATCGGCATAGCTCAGGCTGGTCTCCTCGACCGGAACGCCGGCGCCGCGCAGCAGCGAGATGACGCGCTGGCGGGTGATGCCATTGAGGAAGGTGCCGTTCGGAACCGGCGTCTTCACCACGCCGTCCTTGGCGAGGAAGATGTTCGAGGTGCCGGTCTCGGCGACGTTGCCGAGCATGTCGAGCACCAGCGCATTGTCGAAGCCGCGGCCTTTGGCCTCGCGCAGGATGCGGGCATTGTTGGGGTAGAGGCAGCCGGCCTTGGAGTCGGTCGGCATGGTCTCCATGGTCGGGCGGCGAAAGGCGCCCTTGGTCACCGAGAAGCCCTTGCCGGGATCGCCCATCGCCGCCTCGAACAGGCACAGGCAGAACTTGGTCGAGTCCGGATCGGCCATGATGGTCGAGAGGCCGTCGGCGTCGGCCCAGTACATCGGCTTGACGTAGATCGCGGTGCCCGGAGCGAATTTCTTCACGCCCTCGGCGGTGCGCGCGATGATCTCCTCGGCCGAGACGGTCGCCTTCAGACCGAGCGCGTCGGCGGAGCGGTTCACGCGCGCGGCATGCTTGTCCATGTCGGGGGTAACGCCGTCGAAATGACGGGCGCCGTCGAAGACGGTCGAGGACAGCCAGCTCGCATGGGAGCGCGGCCCCATGATGCCGGGGTTGCCTTCGTGCCACTCCCCTTCGAACCAGCTCCAGGTTTGCGAATACCAGGCCATAAGGCGCTCCGATCTGTCAGTCTTGTTGACCCGCACCGTCTGCCCCTGCCCCCGTGGCGTCAACACGCGGTCCCGGACGCGACGAACGAATGATGTGATGGCTCCGATCGTAACCGGTGATGGGTCACGATGTGAGGTGCAAATCCGCGCAGCCCGCCCGGCATCCCGCCCGTAGCTGCCGCTCAGAGGCCGAAGGCGCGCGCCAGCGAGACCGTGGCCATGCCGACGAGCAGCGCCAGCAATTCGCTGCGCCGCAGGACCATGCTGCAGATGGCGGCGACCAGCGCCAGGCCTGCGGCCAGCCCGAGGCGCTCGATCAGCGGCAGCACGGTGGCGAAGACGATCGAGCCCGGCAGCGCAGCGAGCCCGCGCCGCACACGCGGCGTCAGCGGCACGAAGCCCATCAGCACCACGCCGGAGATGCGGCAGAGATAGGTCGCTAGCGCCATTGCGAGGATGGCGAGATAGGGGCCCCAGGCGCCGGGATCAGGCAGCGTCATCGAGGAAGGCCCCGGCAAGGGCGCCCGAAAGCGCGCCGATGATGATGAAGGCATAGCCGTCGACCAGCTTGGCGACGACGAGGGCGACCACGCCTGCGACCACCCAGGGCAAGGCCGCCCGGCGGCCGCGCCAGAGCGGCACGATCATCGCCGCGAAGAAGATCGGCATGACGAGGTCGATGCCGTATTGGCGGGGATCGGCGACGAGCGAGCCGAGCAAGAAGCCGGGGATGGTGGCGAGGAGCCAGACGATCCACAGGCAGAGGCCGGCACCCAGCACGACGCCGAGATCATTGCCGCCCTCGGCCCGGTAGCGCGTGCCGATCAGCCAGTTGGCATCGGTGAAGACGAAGAGCTGGAAGGCGTTGACCAGCCGCGGATAGCGCGCAAACCAGGGTTGCAGCGAGGCTCCCTGCAGGATCGAGCGGGCATTGACCGTCGCGGTGACGAAGGCGAGCCCGGCGATCGCTCCCCAGGTCCATTCGGGACGCCACAGCTCCATGGCGACGAGTTGGGCGACGCCGGCATAGACCAGCGCGCTCATCAGCAGCGCTTCCAACAGGCTCAGCCCTTTGGCCGAGGCCGCGGCACCGAAGGCGACCGCGAAGACGACGATGCCGGGCAGCAGCACGGAAACCCGGCGCAGGCCGAGCGCCATGCCGGCGAGAGTCAGCTGCGCCTGGGCGGCGGATGCGGAAGGAGTTTCCGGATGGGACATGGGCTTTTCGAAGCGGGTCGGCGGGCCGGCGTCAATGGTGGCGACGCGGCCGGCGCATGAATGCAGCGCAAGGCGGGTCGCAAACCACGCTCCCGTCACGACAGGCCGGCGGATCGCGTCTAGAACTGCGCATGCTCTGGCTTTCCTCTCCCAACCAACGCGCCGCGGCCCTGCCGGCGGTCTGGCTCGTTGCGACCGACCACCGTCCGGCCACCCTGACGGAGCGCTCGGCGCTGCGGCGCGGGCTAGCGCGCACCGTTCTCGCCGCGCAGTTCAACCTTGAGCCGGACGCCGTGAGGATCGAGCACGAGCCCGGCGGCCGGCCGCTGATCGCAGCGCCCTGCGGCAATGGTCTGCATCTCTCGCTGGCAACGCGCGCGGGGCTGGTGGCGCTGGCCCTGGCTCATGGCCCGGTCGGCGTCGATGTCGAGCAGGTCGACCTCACAGCGGAACCGCCGTTCGCGGCGCTGCATCCTGGTGAGCAGGCGGTGCTTCAGGCACTGCTGCCGTCGGCTCGGCCGCTGGCCTTCGCGCAATTGTGGAGCGCCAAGGAAGCCTATGTGAAGGCGCTCGGCACCGGCTTCCGGCGCGCGCCGGACAGCTTCGAGGTCAGGCTTGCAGGACTAGACGGCTTTTCGGTCCAGGATCCTGAAAGGCCCGGCGCGCAGGCCGAGGGCGTCGGCCGCATCATAAAAAACGGCGGCCATGGAACCATGGCCGCCGCGTTCATTCAGCTCGCGTGAGCGAGGCTCAGCCGGGCTGGTTCACCGGCTTCTTCTTCAGCATGTAGGCGACGCCGACGACGAAAGCCGCGCCGATGACCGCCGCCGAGTAGAACGGCACCTTCGCCGGAGCCAGACCAACCGGGTTGGTGTCGGTGACCGGCACGCTCGCCACCCAGCTCGGAATGGCGGTCTGCAGCCACTGCAGCACGGCGATGTCGGAGAGCAGCATCTCGCCGGCGATCCAGCCGAGCAGCGCGGCGCCGAGCCAGATCAGGATCGGGAAGCGTTCCAGGATGCTCGAGAGCATGCGGGCGCCGAAGATGATCAGCGGAATGGTGAGCAGCAGGCCGAAGACGAAGAGCTCGAAATGGCCGCGCGCCGCAGCGGCGATCGCCAGCACGTTGTCGAGGCTCATCACCGCGTCGGCGATGGCGATGGTGCGCACCGCTTTCCAGAGATTGTCACT
>JAEXUU010000228.1 GCA_023452965.1 Pseudomonadota bacterium
GCGGGAGCCTGTTCCGATGAGCGCCGCCACGGAGCCGGGCGTGGCCACGCGTATCCGTGTCGTCGCGGCGGCGCGTTCCTGGCTGGGGACGCCCTACCACCATCAGGCCTCGCTGCGCGGTGTCGGCTGCGACTGCCTCGGCCTCGTGCGCGGCGTCTGGCGCGAGCTTTACGGGAGCGAGCCGGAAGCCGTGCCGCCCTATGACCAGCACTGGGCGCAGCATGCCGCCGGCGAGACCCTGGCGCTCGCCGCGATGCGCCATCTCAGGGCCGGCGCGCCGGCCGAAGCTCAGCCAGGCGACGTGATGCTCTTCCGCTGGCGCGACAATCTGCCGGCGGCGCATTGCGCGATCCTGAGCGAGCCCGGATCGATCGTTCACGCTCATGACGGCGCGGCGGTCGGCGAGGTCGCCTTCACGGGCTGGTGGCGCCGCCATTGCAGCCATGCCTTTTCGTTTCCGGAGCTGGTTCGCTGATGGCCACGCTTGTTCTCCAGGTCGCCGGCTCGGTGCTGGGCGGCATGCTCGGTGGTCCCGTCGGTGCGGTGATCGGCCGAGCGCTCGGCGCCGCTGCCGGCGCCGGGCTCGATCAATCCCTGCTCGGCGGGGGCGGCGGAACCCGTATCGTCGAGGGGCCGCGCCTGACCGAGATCGAAGGCTTGGCCTCGACCGAGGGAGCCCCGATCCCGCGCGTCTATGGCCGCGCCCGGATCGGCGGACAGCTGATCTGGGCGACGCGCTTCGAGGAGGAGGTGACGACCACGGTCACCCGCAGCAAGCGCGGCGGCAAGGGTGGGCAGAAGGCCCAGAAGACCTACGAAACGACCTACTCCTACTATGCCAATCTCGCCATCGGCCTGTGCGAGGGGCCGATCGCCTTCGTGCGCCGGATCTGGGCCGATGGCCGCGAGATCGATTTCAATGCCGTGACGCTGCGCGTCCATCGCGGCTTTCCCGATCAGCAGCCCGATCCGTTGATCGCGGCCAAGGAGGCTGGCGAGGCTCCCGGCTATCGCGGCACGGCCTATGTCGTGTTCGAGCGCTTTCCCCTGGCCGATTACGGCAACCGCGTGCCGCAATTCTCCTTCGAGGTGGTGCGCGCAGTACCGGGCCTCGGCAACATGATCCGCGCCGTGACGCTGATCCCCGGTGCGAGCGAGTTCATCTACCAGCCGACCCTGGTGAACCAGGAGCCGGAGGCCGGCGTCACGATCCCTGAGAACCGGCACCAATGGCACAGCGCCTCCGATGTCGACGGGGCGATCACCCATCTGCTGGCGCTCTGCCCGCAGTTGCGGCGGATCTCGCTGGTGGTGAGCTGGTTCGGCGACGATCTGCGCGCCGGCTCCTGCACGGTCGCACCGCGCGTCGAGATCGCGCAGAAGACGATCACGGGCGCGGAATGGTCCGTTGCCGGGCTCGTCCGTTTCCAGGCGCGCCTGGTCAGCCAGTCGGATGGAAAGCCGGCCTATGGCGGCACCCCCTCCGACGACAGCGTGATCGCGCTGATCCGCAAGCTGCGCGACGTCTATGGACTGGAGGTCGTGCTCTATCCCTTCGTGATGATGGATATCCCGGCCGACAACACTCTGCCGGATCCCCATAGCGGCAATGCCTCGCAGCCACCCTATCCCTGGCGCGGCCGGATGAGCTGCTCGCCGGCGCCCGGCCGGCCGGACACCCCCGATGCAAGCCCGGCCGCGGCCGCGCAGATCGCGAGCTTCCTCGGCTCGGCCCGAGCGAGCGATTTTTCGCTCTTCGGCGATCGAGTTCTCTGCGCGGTGCCCGAGGACTGGGGCTTTCGCCGCGCCGTGCTGCATGCCGCGATGCTGGCCAAGGCGGCCGGCGGGGTCGCCGGCTTCATCATTGGCTCCGAATTGGTCGGCCTGACGCGGGTGCGCAGCGCCCCCGGCGTCTATCCGATGGTCGACGGGCTCGTCGCGCTGGCGGCGGAGGTGCGCGCGCTGCTGCCCGCGCCGAGCCGCTTGACCTATGCTGCGGACTGGACGGAATACGGCGCCCATGTCCGCGATGGTGGGCAGGAGGTGCGCTTTCCGCTCGATCGGCTCTGGGCTTCGCCGGATATCGACGCGATCGGCATCGACTACTATGCGCCGCTGACTGATTGGCGCGACACGCCGGGTCATGCCGACATCTCATTGGCGCGCGGGCCTGCCGATGTCGATCATCTGCGCGCCCGCCTGATCTCTGGCGAGGCTTACGACTGGTATTATGCCTCGCCGGCCGACCGGCAGTCCCAGAACCGCCTGCCGATCAGCGACGGTGCCTTCGGCAAGCCCTGGATCTTCCGGCCGAAGGACCTGCCGGGCTGGTGGTCCAATTTTCACGTCGAGCGCTTCAGTGGCTCCGAAGTCGGCGCCACTTCCTGGCTTCCCGGTTCGAAGCCGATCTGGCTGACCGAGATCGGCCTGCCGGCGGTCGACAAGGGCGGCAACTCGCCGAACGTCTTTCCCGATCCGAAATCCGTCGATGGCGGCTATCCGCATTTCTCGACTCGTGCCCGCGACGACCTCGTGCAGGCGCGCGGCCTCGAGGCGATCCTCTCCGGCTTCGATCCGGCGCTGCCGGGCTTCGACCCCAGGGCCAACCCGATCTTCGAGCCCGCCGGACGGCGCATGGTCGATCCCGCGAACGTCTATGTCTGGACCTGGGATGCGCGGCCATTCCCGGCCTTTCCGGATCTGCAATCGGTTTGGGCCGACGGGCCTAATTACGACACCGGCCACTGGATCAATGGCCGGCTCGAAGGGGCGACGCTCGACCGGCTGGTGCGGGCGATCCTCGCCGATTACGGCCTGCCGGCGCCCGACGAGATCGCGGTCGACGGCTTCCTCGACGGCTATGTCCTCGACCGTCCGCTTTCGGCGCGAGCGGCCCTCGAGCAGCTCGCGCAGGCCTTCGGATTCGACGTCGCGATGTCCGCCGGCAGGCTGTCCTTTCGCGGACGTGCCGCTGCTGTCGCCCGCGAGCTTTCGCCCGACGACCTCGTCCTCGACCGCGACGGCCAGCCATTCTCGCTGCGTCGGGCCGAGGAAAGCGAGCTGCCGCGCGAGCTGCGCCTCGCCCATATCGACGGCGACGACGACTATCGTCGGGCTGCCGCGCGTTCGCGCCGGTTGGCCGGCGCCGCGAGGCGCGAAAGCGCGATCGAGACCGCCATCGTCACCCGACGGGCCGAGGGCCAGCGCCTGGCCGAGCAGCGCCTGCAGGAGATCTGGGCGGGCCGCGAGACGCTGGAACTCGAGCTTTCGCCGCGCCGGATAGACCTCGAACCCGGCGATGTCGTCTCGTTGGAGGTCGCAGGACGCCCGCGCTTGTTCCGGCTGACGCGCATCAGCGATGGCATCACCCGCAAGGCAAGCGCCCGGGCGGTCGAGCCGGCGATCTATCGCGGTGCGGCACTCGGACATCTGGGCTCGCGGCCGGTCAAGGTCGCGCCGCGGGTGGCGGGGCGCCCCGACGCGCTGGTGCTCGACCTGCCGATCGCGCGCGGCTCGCCACCGGTGCTGCAGCACCTCGCTGCGTTCGCCGAGCCCTGGCCGGGTGGGCTCGCGATCTGGCGCGCAGCCGAAGGCATGCCCTTCACCTTGCACGGCTTCGTCGCTGCGCCCTCGATCATGGGCGAGACGCTGACACCGCTGCAGCCCGGGCCGCTCTGGCGGACGGATCGGCATGCCAGCGTCGATGTCAGGTTGCGTGGCGGCTCGCTCAGCTCCGTCTCGGTCGAGGCGGCGCTCGCCGGGGCCAATGCGCTCGCTTTGCTCGACGTTGCCGGCCATGTCGAGATCGTCACGGCCGCCCGCGCCGAGCTGATCGGGTCGCGGGTTTTCCGGCTGTCGCAGATGGTTCGTGGCCTGGGCGGTTCCGAGCAAGCTGCGGCACGAGTTCTGCCAGCCGGAGCACGCCTCGTCGTCCTCGACGGCGCGGCAGAAGTGCTGAGCGCGACGCTCGACGAACTCGGGCGCCGATGGCGCTATCGCATCGGCCCCGCCAATGCCGATGTCGCGGGACCTGCGATGCGCGAGCTCGTCGCGACTGTGGGGACTGCCGCGCTGCGCCCGCTTGCCCCCGTGCATCCTCGGGGACGCCGTGTGCCGGACGGCGTGCTGCTGCGCTGGATCAGGCGCACCAGGGTCGACGGCGATTCCTGGGAGGCAGCAGAAGTCCCGCTCGGCGAGGAGATCGAACGCTATCGGGTGACCATCTACCGGGCGGGCCTGGCCAAGCGGGTCATCGAGAGTGCGGTGCCGGATCTGCTCTATCCGACCGCAAGCGAGATCGAGGATTTCGGTGCCGCGCAGCCGAGCCTCGATATCGAGCTCGATCAGATCAGCCTCGTCGCCGGCGTCGGGCCGCCCTGGCGTGGACACGTCACGATTCGCTGAGCTAGGCTTGCCGGGCCGCAAGCGCTGCGGACAACTGCCGCAAGCGGGTGTTCATGGCGCATTCACGCGGGCAGGACTAGCGCATGCTGATGACGCTGCTCGATCCGACCACCGCAACTTTCGCCATGCTGACGCTTGTGGCCTCACCGGTGATCCCGGCCGACACGTCGCAGCCGATCGCCTGTCTTTCGGCGAGCGAGACGCGCGATGCGGTCTCCGACGGCAAGGTCATGCAGCCGGCCGCCGCGTCGCGGCATGCGCGCGAGGCCGCCCCCGGGGAGGTCGTCCGGATCCGTCTCTGCCGGCTCGGCGACGACTATGTCTATGTCGTCACCACCTTGAAGCGCGACGGGCGCGTCGCTCGCGTGACCCTCGACGGGCATTCGGGCAAGGTGGCGGACATCCGCTAGTTCCGCTATTTCCCCCTGACATTTGCAATGGAGTGATCCCGCCGTGCGACTGCTCGTCGTCGAGGACGACAAGGACCTCAACCGCCAGATCGTCAACGCGCTCGAGAATGCCGGCTACGCGGTCGACAAGGCCTTCGACGGCGAGGAAGGGCTCTATCTCGGCGAGACCGAGCCCTATGACGCCGTGATTCTCGATCTCGGCCTGCCCAAGGTCGACGGTGTCGCCGTGCTGCAGGGCTGGCGCCGGGCCGAGAAGACCATGCCGGTGCTGATCCTGACCGCGCGCGACCGCTGGAGCGACAAGGTTGCCGGTTTCGATGCCGGCGCCGACGACTATGTCGTCAAGCCGTTCCATATCGAGGAGCTCCTCGCCCGGGTGCGTGCCTTGCTCCGCCGAGCCGCCGGCCATGCCACCTCCGAGCTGATCTGCGGCCCCGTCCGCCTCGACACGCGCGCCAGCCGTGTCGTCGTAGACGGCAACCCCGTGAAGCTGACCTCGCACGAATATCGGCTGCTGGCCTATCTGATGCACCATCAGGGCCGCGTGGTATCGCGCACCGAACTGGTCGAGCATCTCTACGACCAGGATTTCGACCGCGATTCCAACACGATCGAGGTCTTCGTCGGCCGCTTGCGCAAGAAGCTCGGCGTCGACGTCATCGAGACCGTGCGCGGCCTCGGCTACATCGCCGCCGCGAGAGCCGGATGATTTCAGCTGGAAACA
>JAEXUU010000236.1 GCA_023452965.1 Pseudomonadota bacterium
CGAAATCCGGCTCGGTTGTGCGTAGCACCGCGCCGACGCCGATTTCGCCGGGCGGCCGCGCCAAAACAAGTCCGCCGGAGCGCCCGCGTATTGATTTGAGGAAGCCGGCGCGAACCAGGAGATTGGCGACCTTCATCAGATGGGCCCGGGAAATGCCGTAGACCGCGGCGGTTTCCTCGATCATAATCAACTGGCCGTCCCGCGTCGCCGCATACATCAGCAGGCGCAGGGAATAGTCGGAGAAGTTCGTCAAACGCATTGCGGCTTCCGGCGCTGTCGTCCCGGGCTGCAGTCGGGTCACGGTGAAAGATGTGGCCCCGTAGCATCTTTCGCAACCGCCCAAGCGGAATTCAGCTCTGAATTGGCTGGCAAGCGTTCTGCAGTTCCTCCGGCTCGCCAACAGAGCCTCGCGCGAACCGATCGCTGCGATCGGAGCCGCCTCAGCGTTGGCAATGGCAGCCTAGGCGGCGTTGACGGGAGCCGCTGCCTTGCCCGGCAGGTGCAGTGCCTTGTCGCCGATGTTGAGCCCGATCTGCAGGCTGTCGGCGACACGCCGAGCCCGCCCGATGAAGAGGGCGGCGGCGGGACCCGCGCAATGCGCGTTGACGACCCCCTCGAACAGCGCGAGCCAGCGCTCGAAATGCTCCACCGTCAGCCCGAGCCCGAAATGCGCGACATGCGGCTTGCCGCCATAGCGTCCGCTCATCAGCGTCAGCGACGACCAGAAGTCCACCATTGTCGCGAGATGCGCGTCCCAGCCATCGCCGATCCGTTCCTCGAAGATCGGCCCGAGCAGGGCGTCCTGGCGGACAAGGGCATAGAAGCCATGCACGATCCGCTCGACCAGCGGCTCGGACACGTCCTGGGGAAGGGGTGGGATCAGGGGGATGATCCTTTTTAAGATGCGTAATTGATGACTCTTTTATAGGCGCGCAGTCGCCGGCTGTAAATCGCGGGTTCCGTGAAGAGCGATCGCGGCCGGCTCTGGAACCCGCCCGCCCGGCTCTTCCTTGCTGCGACCTTGAGACGTAGTGACAGGAGTTGCGTGCAACAATATACAGTCAATTCCGTGAGCCGCCTTCCCTGTCCCGAGCGAGTGCGAAGCCGATGGTTGACTGGACGCCCGACCTGACGCGCAGCGACAAGCCGCGCTATCTGGCGATTGCTGAGGCCATTGCCGAGGATATCGCCAACGGTCGACTCTCTGCCGGCGATCGATTGCCGCCCCAGCGCCAGCTTGCGAACAGGCTGGCGGTGGACTTCACCACGGTGGCGCGCGGCTATGTCGAGGCGCAGCGGCGCGGGCTCGTCGCGTCGCGCGTCGGCCAGGGCACCTTCGTCAAGGCGCCGGTCAGGCAGCGCGCGATCGCGCCTGAGCAGATCGACCTCTCGATGAACCTGCCGCCCGAGCCCGATGATCCCGCCCTGATCGCCCGCATGCGCGAGGGCGTTGCCGAGGTCGGCGCCGATCTGGTTTCGCTGCTGCGCTATCAGGGCTTCGGCGGCTCGCGCTCCGACAAGGAAGCGGCCGCCATCTGGCTTGGCCGGCGCGGCCTCTCGCCGGCAGTCGAGCGCCTGTTCGTCGTTCCCGGCGCGCATTCCGCCCTGCTCGGCATGCTGAACGTGCTGGCGCGCCCGGGGGATGTCGTGCTGACGGAGGCGCTGACCTATCCGGGCATCCGCTCGATTGCCGCGCAGCTCGGGATCCGGCTGGTCGGAATTGCCATGGATCGCGACGGCATCATGCCTGCCGCCTTCGCCGAAGCCTGCGAGAAGGCGAAGCCGAAGGCGCTCTACCTCAATCCGGTGCTGCATAATCCGACCACGCTGACAGTGCCGGAGGCCCGCCGTATCGAGCTTGCGGCGATCGCCCGTCGCCATCGTGTCGCGATCATTGAGGACGATGCCTACGGCTTTGTGCCAGCCGCTTCGCCGCCGCCCTTTGCTGCAATCGCGCCGGACTTGACCTGGCATATCGCCGGCTTGTCGAAATGCATCGGGGCGGGCTTGCGCATCGCCTATGTCGTGACGCCCGATGCCCGCTCGGGCTGGCCTTTCGCGGCGGCGCTGCGCGCTGCCAGCGTCATGGCCTCGCCCTTGACTGCGGCGATCGCGACCCGCTGGATCGAGGATGGCACGGCCGACGCCATTCTGCGCTTCGTACGGGCGGAGGCCGGCGCCCGCCAGCGGCTCGCGGCCGAGGTGCTGGCGCCCGGCAGCTACCGGGCCGATCCGCTGAGCTTCAATCTCTGGCTCGAGCTTCCCGCCCCCTGGACGCGCTCGGCTTTTGCCGGCCACATGCAGGCGACCGGGATCGGCGTGGCCGCAAGTGACGTCTTCGCCGCCGACGGAAATCCCCCCGAAGCGGTACGGGTCTGCCTGGGCGGCCCGCAAAGCCGCGATGCCGTCCGCGGCGCGCTGGAATTCATGGCGCATGCGCTCGGGCATCCCCCCGAGATCAGCTCGACTGTCCTGTGAGTGGCTGAGGCATAGGGTCGCAATCCCAGCTGTGCTAACAATTGAGTGCATACAATGTTGTTAATGACTGCTATGGTGCGACCATGATCGATAAAGACGGTACGCACGCCCCGGAGGGGAAGATGGAACCTCGTACTTGGCCCAAGTTGTCGCCGTTCAAGACCGGCATGCGCGGGCGCTGCCCGCGTTGTGGCGAGGGCAAGCTGTTCGACGGCTTCCTGACGCTGAAGCCGCGCTGCGAGGCCTGCGGGCTCGATTACAGCTTCGCCGATCCCGCCGACGGGCCGGCCTTCTTCGTCATGATGTTCGTCTGCATTCCGGCGCTGTCCTTCGCGCTCTGGCTGGAGC
>JAEXUU010000249.1 GCA_023452965.1 Pseudomonadota bacterium
GCTGCGGTTCGAAGGTCTCGTCGGTGAGGCCGACCTCGTAGCCGGCGAAACCCGGAATCGCGCTCTGGGCGGCGGCGCGCACGGTCATCGAGCCGGTGACGTCGAGATCGGAGCCGGGAGCGCCGTAGAGATAGCGGGCGGTGACGTCGATCTCGGCCGGCTCGCCGGCCTGCAGAACCGGCTTCTTCGGCGCGAGCGTCAGCTCCAGCCGTTCGGGGACATAGTCCTCGACGAGGAAGGAGACCTCGCCGATGGCGGCACCTTTCGGGTCCGAATAGGCCTGGACGCGCCAGGTGCCGGTCTGCGCGCCTGAGATCAGCGGGATCGAATGGGCGCGGCCGCCGGCGCCCTGATCCTCGACCTGGCGGCGTCGGTACTCGACGCCGTCCGGCCGCTTGACCACCAGCGTCAGCGGCAGGCCGGTGACGGCGGCGCCCTTGGCATCGCGCAGCAGCGAGGTCAGGTAGACCGTCTCGCCGGAGCGATAGACGCCGCGCTCGGTGTAGAGGAAGGCATCGAGGCCGACCGGCGCGACGCGGCCCTTCACGCCGCGGTCGGAGAGATCGAACGCCGTCTGCTTCAGGTCGAGGAAGCCGTAATCCTCCGCGAGCGTGGCGGTGACGAGGCCGGGTGCATTGCCACCCTGGCCCTTGGCGAGGGCGGCGTCGAAACGGGCATAACCGTTGCGGTCGGAGCGCACCGTGGCCAGCACTTCGTTGTTGCGGGCGACCAGGCGCAGTTCGGCATTGGCGACCGGCGAGGCGTCGGCGAGCGAGCGCACCAGGACATGCACGCCATCGGGGCCGGAGAAGGAGGTCAGGCCGAGATCGGAGACGACGAACCACTGCGTCGCCCGGGTCGAGCCGTCATAATCATAGTCGCCATCCGAGTTGCTGGCCGCCTGGGTGCCGCTCGGCCGGGCGAACATCACATAGACGCCGGGCTGGAGCTGGCCGACGGCCTCGAGCACCGGGAAGGCGGTGGTGACGTCCTTGTTGAGCTCGGACTTCACGTCCATCTGGCCGGACCAGACCTTGGCGCCCTTGTCGGCGGCGATCTGCCCGGCGCTGTAGCTGCCGAGCTGGCTGAGGAAGTCCTCGGAATGGACCGAGTTGATCAGGTTGCGGTCGCCGATGCGCATGACCTCGAGGTCGAGCTTGTCGGCATTGACCGAGACGACCGGTACGCCCTGCTGGCCGGTGCGCGGCAGCACGTAATTCTTGCCGGTGAAGCGCACGGAGGGCGCGCGGTCGCGGACATAGACCTCGTAATCGGCGGATTTCAGCAGCTTCTCGTCGGGCAGCGCCGAGGGCACGCCCTGGCGGATGACGAAACCATAGCGCTCGCCATGGCGCAGGCCGTCGACGCAGAGCTGGCGCTCCTCGCCGGTGACGGCGAAATCGCCCTTGCCGGTGATCGCGACGTAAGGCGCGAAATCGACGCGGCCGCGGGCCAGCGGTTCCGAGAACTCGAAGCAGGCACGCGGGCTCGCCGCATCCGAATCGACCTTGTTGCCGGTGAGGCGGAAACCGCGCTGGGCGCGCAGCGCCTCATAGTCGCTGCGCAGCGCGGCATTGTCGGCGATGTCGAGGCTGAGGCGGTAGCTGGTGAGGGCCGGGCGCCAGAGCTCGTTCTTCTCGAAGACGCGGGCGAGGACGCCGAGCGAGGTCGCCTCGTCGGCGCGCGCGCTGGAGCGCTGATAGGCGAGATAGGCGGCGCTGATGGCGCGCTCGCGCAGTTCGTAGCGCTCGCGATAATCGCGCGGCTCGATGCCGATCGCGGCCTGAGCCATCAGGCGCCAGCCGGCGGGGTTGGCTGGCTCGGCCATGGCCGCGGCGTTGGCGAGGGGCAGGGCGCTGCGGGCATCGCCGCGGGAGAGGGCGGCATTGCCGTCACGCAGCAGGGTCGCGAAGGGCCGCTGGCTGGCGCCGACCTCGCGCTTCAGCCGTTCCTCCAACCGCTGCCCGTCGCTGGCGAGATCCGGCCGGACATAGGCCTTCTGGGCGAAGGCCGGCAGCGCGGCGACGGCAAGACCGAGGATGAGGGCGAGACGGGCGAGGAGGGACATGACTCGGTCTCCGGGAAGGCAGCAGACGGCACGAGGATGGCCGCAGCAGGCGTCGACGCGATGACGTAACGTCGCGCCGTGGCCGAAACGAGGCTATCACCGGGCCCGGCCAGCGCAACTCGCCTGGCCGGGCCAATATGCGCGCTTGGCCGGGTTTGAGCGGTTTTCGCCACGCAGGTCCATATCGGCTCCGTCATCGCCGCCTTGCGCCACGGCCCCCTTGCCTCGGGAGCGAGGCTCGCGCTGAATAGCGGCCCGCAGCACTCTCTGCGCGCCTGAACGGGAGGTCGTCTTGATCAGTTTCCGGTCGCTTCCCGGCCTGGCCGCAGTGCTGTTCCTCTGCCATGGCCCGGTTCTGGCGCAGCCGCGCCCGGCCGATCCGCGTCTGACGGAGGCGACCCGCGCCTTCGAGGGGCTGCCGGAGGGCGAGCGCAAGGCGATCCAGGCCGATCTGATCTGGACCGGGCATCTCAACAGCGCTGCGACCGGCAATTTCGGACCGCTGACCTTCCGGGCCGTCAACGGCTTCAAGGCCGGGCGCGGCGAGCCGGACGGGCAGCTCAGCCAGGCGGAACGGCAGGAGCTGGCGCGCCTGGCACGGACCGCACGCGAGGCATCGGGCTTCGCGGTGGTCACGGACGAGCGCACCGGCGTGCGCATCGGCATTCCGCAGAAGCTGCTGCCGAAGCGAGAGGCTTTGCCGACAGGGGGCAGCCGCTGGCAAAGCGCCGATGGCAAGATCACGCTCGACGTCAGCGCCGCACCGGCGGGCGAGCCGCTGCAGGCCCTGTTCGAGCGGCAGATCACGGTCAATCCGAACGTGCAGCGCCGCATCACCTACAAGCTGCTGCAGCCGAATTTCTTCGTCGTCGCCGGCGAGACGCCCGGCGGCAAGTTCTTCCGCCGGCAGGCGAGCGGCCCGTCCGGTCTGCGCGGTTTCTCGGTCGGTTACGACAAGGCGGTGTCGGGTACCTTCGACAAGGTCGTGACCGCGATCGCCGACAGTTTCGAGCCGTTCCCGACCGGGCCGGCTCCGGCGGCGCCTTCGGCGGGAACGGCGGTAGCCGCCGTCGCCGGCAGCACCCCGGCGCTCGCCGCGAGCGAACGCTTCGGCGTCGGGCTCGTGGTCGGCCGAGATCTCGTGCTGACGGCGCAGGTCTCGGTCGAGGCCTGCAAGGGGCTGAAGGTCGGTGTGCGCCCGGCGAAACTGCGTCTCCAGGACCAGGCGAGCCGGCTCGCGC
>JAEXUU010000275.1 GCA_023452965.1 Pseudomonadota bacterium
GCCCAACCCGATGGGCAGCCGCCAGCAGCGCAGCGTCCGATAATCCGCCTATTCGGCGGAGACGCCGGCGTGCCGAAGCCGGATCGCCTGCTCCACGAATGCGCTGAGCGAATATGTGAAGGCCTCCGCAGTTATGTGGCGCCGTCGATATTTGGAGCGCTTGACGTACCAATCCTGAAGCATCGGCTTGATCAGGGCTGCACACATGCCGACATCGTCGATCTCGAAGGTTCCGAGGGCTTTCCCCTCCGCCAGGATCTCGGCAAGGAGACCCTCCGTCATGCCCTCGGCCGCGACAGCCACGGCGCGCGCGCGCGGCGGAAAGCTCTTCGCCTGCATATAGGCGAAGATGAACCATGGCAGCAGCGCTTCGGTCAGGGCGACATGGGAGGCGAGAAGCCAGCGCAGTCGTTCGGTGGGCGGGAGCTCTTTGGGCGCATCGCCGAGCGTTTCCTCGACGACCTCGGACACGGTGCCGAGGATCATCAGCAGCAGGGTCTCCTTGGAGTCGAAATAGGCATAGAGCGCTCCCATGCTCAGCCCGGCATGTTCGGAGAGGTCGCGCAGGCTCATCGAGTGAAAGCCGACCTGATTCGCCAGAGTGAGCGTACTGTCCAGGATCCGTGCGAGGCGCTTCGTCGCGACTTGCGGCTTCTTCACGCGCACGGTGTCCAG
Source organism: Pseudomonadota bacterium (assembly GCA_023452965.1). The sequence continues at coordinate 676 of JAEXUU010000275.1, forward strand.
ATGGCGCGCCAGGGTACGCTCCGCGAGCGCCTCCATCGACAGGTCCAGGCGAATAGGGGGCATGACCGCCGTTGGCGGAGATGGTCTCACGCTCCGCTCCCTCCCAAAAAAGCACTTTGCGTGGCCCCTCTTGCAGCATGCCGGCACCGATGTCTATAAAGCGAGCGCTCGCTCTATAAATTCAACGAGGCGGGATCGGGGAGAGACGTCGATGGGCTTCCAGGCATCGTTCGATGGTCGTACGGTTCTGATAACGGGAGCCTCCCGAGGCCTCGGCGCGCATTTCTCCGAGATTCTCGCGGCCTCAGGTGCCCGGGTGGCCGTGGCCGCTCGCCGGAGCGCCGATTGCGAAGCCGTGTGTGACCGTATCCGCGCAGCTGGCGGCGAGGCGCTGGCGATCAGCCTCGACGTGACAGCGCCGGCCTCGGCGGACGCCGCCATTGCCGCGGTACTGGCCGCGTGGGGGCGCCTCGACGTGCTGGTGAACAATGCGGGCGTCACCACCACGACGCCGCTGCTCGATCAGGACGAAGCCTCCTGGACCCGCATCATTGACACCAATCTCAAGGGAGCCTTCGTCGTCGGCCAGGCCGCGGCCCGAGCGATGGCCGCGGACGGCAAAGGAGGCAACATCGTCAATGTCGCATCCATTCTCGGCGCCCGTGTCGCCGGACAGGTAGCAGCCTACAGCGCCTCCAAGGCGGGGCTTCTGCAGCTCACAAGGTCGATGGCGCTCGAATGGGCGCGTCACGGCATCCGGGCCAACGCGCTCTGCCCCGGCTATGTCGAGACGGATCTCAACCGCGATTTCTTCGCCAGCGACGCCGGCAAGGCCCTGATCCGCCGCATTCCGACGCGCCGGCTGGGGCAGCTCTCGGACCTCGACGGACCGCTTCTGTTTCTCTGCTCCGACGCCTCCGCCCATGTGACCGGCGCCTCGCTCGCGGTCGACGGCGGACACCTCGTTTCCTCCCTCTGAGGCCATCGCCATGGATTTCACCCTGCCCGCCGCAACCGAGGACATCCGCAATCGCATCGCGGATTTCGTGGCGCGGGAGATCGTCCCGCTGGAGGCCGATCGCACATCCTATGACGACCACGAGAACATCCGCCTCGACCTGCTCGACACGATGCGCTCAAGGGCACGCGCGGCAGGCCTGTGGTGCATTCAGCTGGCGCCCGAGCACGGTGGGCTCGGCCTCGGCCGCGTCGGCATGGCGGCCTGCTACGAGGAGATGAACCGCTCGATCTTCGGCCCGGCGATCTTCAACTCCGCCGCCCCCGACGACGGCAACATGATGGTGTTGGAGAAAGTCGCGACCCCCGCGCAAAAGGCACGCTGGCTCGCGCCGATCGCGCGTGGCGAGGTTCGCTCGGCCTTCGCCATGACCGAGCCCCATCCCGGCAGCGGCTCGGATCCATCGATGATGCTGACCAGGGCCGAGCGGCAGGCGGACGGATATTACCGGATCTACGGCCGCAAATGGTTCATCACCGGCGCCGCGGAGGCGGCCCATTTCATCCTCATGGCCCGCACCTCGGACGATCCCCGCAAGGGTTTGACCGCTTTCCTGTTTCACCGCGATCAGCCGGGCTGGCGCATCCTCCGGCGCATTCCGATCATGGGGCCCGAAGAGCATGGCGGGCATTGCGAGCTGGAGTTCGACGGCCTGGCGATCGCCCCCGAAGACGTGCTGATGGGCGAAGGCGACGGGCTGAAGGTCACCCAGATTCGCCTTGGTCCGGCGCGGCTCACCCATTGCATGCGCTGGCTCGGCCTCGCCAGGAGATGCGTCGAGATCGCCCGCGCCTATGCCGTCGAACGGCACAGCTTCGGAGTGGCGTTGGCCGACCGGGAAAGCGTGCAGATGAAGCTTGGCCAGGCCGCCATGAGCATCGAGATCGGCAGGCTCCTGACGATGAAGGCCGCCTGGGAGCTGGACCGCGGCCATCTCGCCCGCAAGGAAATCTCCATGGCGAAGATCCAGGCGGCCAACACGCTGCATCAGGCCGCCGACATGGGTATTCAGATCAATGGTGCCCGCGGCTATTCCCGCGATACCGTGCTGGAGTGGATCTATCGCTACGCGCGCCAGGCGCGCCTGGTGGACGGGGCGGACGAGGTTCACCAGATGGTGCTGAACCGGTTCCTGTCGCAGGAGAAGGCCGATTTCTGGCGCTGGCCGGTGGCGACGCCATGAGCTTCGACCTAGACAGGCTCGATGCCTTCATGCGCCGCGCGCTGCCGGGGCTCGAAGGACAGATGCGGCTGGAGCCGATCTCCGGCGGCCAGTCGAATCCCACTTTCTTCGTGACCTACGACAATCGCCGGCTGGTCCTCCGCAAGCAGCCCGCGGGCGAGCTCCTGCCCTCCGCCCATGCCGTGGACCGGGAGCACCGCATCATCAGCGCCCTGAAGGACAGCGGCGTGCCCGTTCCCCCGGCATTGCTCTATTGCGACGACCGGGCGGTGGTCGGCACGCCGTTCTACCTCATGGAGCGCCTGGAGGGCCGGGTCTTCCACGATTGCACCCTGCCCGGCGTGTCGCGGGAGGAGCGGAGCGCCATGTACGCAGCGATGGCACGCACGCTCGCCGCGCTGCACAATGTCGATTTTGCTGGCGTCGGCCTCGGTGACTACGGCCGCCCCGGCAATTATTTCATCAGGCAGGTGAGCCGCTGGAGCCGGCAATGGGCGGAAATCCGGACGCGGGACGATGCGGATGTCGACCGTCTCATCGCCTGGCTTCCGCAGCACATCCCCTCGGATGAAGCCACGTCGATCGTCCATGGTGACTATCGCATCGGGAACCTGATGTTCCATCCGACCGAGCCGCGTGTCGTGGCCCTCCTGGATTGGGAGCTCTCCACCCTCGGCCACCCGCTGGCGGATCTGGCCCATAGTGCGATGGCCTGGGTTTCCGCTCCCAGCGAATATGGCGGGATTCGAGGGCTCGATCTTCCGATGCTCGGCATCCCCTCGCTGGAGAGCTATCTGGCGGCCTATGACGGCGAAGCACGCCACGGCGTCAGGCTCGACACCTTTCACATGGTCTTCGCGCTGTTCCGCTGGTCGATGATCTTCGAAGGCATTGCCGCGCGCGCCAGGACCGGAACTGCCAACGCCGCCGACGCCGCCGCAACGGAGGGTTTGGCCGCCGCCTTCGCCAGCCGCGCCGCGGAACTGATCTAGCCGAAACACCAGGGGCTTCGCATGCGAAACAAGGTCTGGACGGATTCCGAAAGCGTGCTGGGAGACGTGCTGCGCGACGGCATGACGATCATGGCCGGCGGCTTCGGCCTATGCGGCATTCCCGAGAATTTGATCCATGCGATCTCCAGATCGGGTGTCCGCGACCTGACGCTGATCTCGAACAATTGCGGCGTTGAGGATTTCGGCCTCGGGATTCTGCTTTCCAACGGTCAAGTCAGGAAGATGATCGCCTCCTATGTCGGAGAGAACAAATTGTTCGAGCGGCTCTACCTCGAAGGCCGTTTGGAACTGGAGCTGAACCCACAGGGCACTCTGGCCGAGCGCATCCGCGCCGGCGGCGCCGGCATCGGCGGCTTCTACACCAGGACCGGGGTCGGCACGGTCGTCGCCGAAGGAAAGCCGACCCGGGAGTTCAACGGCGAGATTCATCTCCTCGAGACCGGCCTCCTCGCCGATCTTGCCATCGTTAAGGCCTGGAAGGCCGACCGGGAGGGTAATCTCGTTTATCGAAAAACAGCGCGGAACTTCAATCCGATGGTAGCCACGGCCGGGCGCATCACCATCGCCGAGGCTGAGGTTCTGCTGGAAAACGGGGAGATCGATGGCGACCACACCCATACCCCCGGCATCTATGTCGACCGCGGCATCAAGCGCACGATCAACGAGAAGCGCATCGAGAAGCTGACCGAGCGCAAGAGGGAGGCAGCCTGATGGCCTGGACCCGCGAAGAGGTCGCCGCCCGCGCGGCCAAGGAGCTGAAGGACGGCTTCTACGTCAATCTCGGCATCGGCATCCCCACCCTGGTGGCGAACTACATCCCCGAGGGCGTCGACGTCACGCTTCAGTCCGAGAACGGCCTGCTCGGCATTGGCCCCTTCCCCTATGAGGGCGAGGCCGACCCGGACCTGATCAATGCCGGCAAGCAGACCATCACGGTGCTGCCTAGCTCCAGCTTCTTCTCCTCGGCCGATAGCTTCGCGATGATCCGCGGCGGCCATATCGACCTGACCATCCTCGGCGCCATGGAAGTGGCCGCCAATGGCGACATCGCCAACTGGACCATCCCCGGCAAGATGGTGAAGGGCATGGGCGGCGCGATGGATCTCGTCGCCGGCGTCAAGAAGGTCATCGTCGTGATGGACCACGCCAACAAGGCCGGCGAATCCAAGGTGCTGGAGCGTTGCTCGCTGCCGCTGACCGGTGCGGGCGTAGTCGACATGATCATCACCGATCTCTGCGTGATGACTTGCGACAAGGCCAATGGTGATGGTTTGATCCTGGTCGAGATCGCGCCGGGCGTCACGCTCGACGAGATCAAGGCCAAAACGCAGGCCGCCTTCGCCCTCGCGCCAAGCCTCGCAAAGGCCGCGTGAGCGCTCCGCTTCTTTCCAGTGTTTCCACCAAAAGGAGAGACTCGCGGAGAGAGAAGGACCAGCATTCTGCCGTCGCCGGTCACTATCGCGCATAATCTGGCTGACGACGATGTGTCCGTTGCGAACCACCTCATCAGACGAAGCATCCTGGTCCGATGATCCCACAGGGGAAGCCCGGCGCCAGCACAGGGCTTGCGCCTGCCGGGAATGGCCCCTGGGCCGCAGCGACGGCCTCGCCCAAACCAGTTCCCGTGGCCGGCGGACAGGCCAAGCCATCAATCTTCGAACAGTTCTACCTCGACCAGGCAGGATTGTGCGGATGATGCCTGCGTCAGCGTCGAAGTGGGCATGTCGGAAGTCAGGACATTAGGGTTGCCGTTCGTGCAAATCCCGTCGGCGCCCGGTGCGAACCATGCCCCGGTTGCCATAATGACCACTCCGTCCGATAGCGAGGGCTCAACCCTGCAGCCAGCAAGGCATGCCCCCCGATCGTTGAAGACCCGCACGATCTCGCCCCCTTGGAGGCCACGTCGACCGGCGTCAAACGGATTGATCAAGATGGGCTCGCGGCCACCAATCTTGTCGGCCTGCGACACCCGGCCCATGTCAAGCTGACTGTGCAGCCGCGTAGCCGGCTGACAGGTGAGCAGATGCAACGGGAAGCGCTGCGCAGCTGGGGCGCCTAGCCATTCGCGCGGCTCGCGCCAGACTGGATGGCCGGGGAAATCCTCGTATCCAAACGCCGCGATCCTCTCGCTGAAGAGCGATATCTTACCAGTCGGCGTCCCCAGCGGAAATCGTTCGGGATCACGCGCGAAGTCAGAGAACTGTGTGTAAGGTTCATCTTGCCCGATCGGCGGCGCCTCCCACCATCCTTTCGTCCAGAACTCGTCAAAGGACGGCGTGTCGATCCCGAGGAGAGAGCACTTCTTACGCCACGTATCGAACAGATCACCCAACCATTCCATCTCGTTCCGGCCGCCCGAGAAGGCGTCGCGAAAACCGAGCGCGTCGGCGATGTCCCCGAAAATGTCGAAATCGTTTCGAGCCTGAGCAACCGGCTTGATCGCCTTATGCATGGCAAGAACGAAGCGATCGTAGCTGGTGTTGGCGATGTCGTTGCGTTCGAGCGTGCTTGTCGAAGGAAGAACGAGGTCCGCGAGGCGCGCCGTCGCTGTCCAGTGCTGCTCGTTGACGATGACCGTTTCGATCGCGTTCCACGTCTTCATCAACCGGTTCAGATTCTGATGGTGATGAAAGGGATTGCCGCCCGCCCACCATACGAGCCTGATGTCGGGATAGCGGTAACAGCCACCATCGAAATGGTATCGAGCGCCCGGCTGCTCAAGCATATCGGTGATCCGCGCGACCGGGATGGACATGCCGGTTGGATTCGGCACGCTCGGCATTGATACCGTGGGCAGATCATGTCGCGGATTGCCAATGCCGTTCATGCTGCCATAGCCGAACGCGACGCCTTGCCCAGGTCTCCCGACATTGCCAACGACTGAGGCGAGCGCGACCAGCATCCAATATGGCTGCTCGCCATTGTCCGCCCGCTGCAGCGACCAGGTGGCCGTCATCATGCATGGCTGGTCGACGACGCTGCCGGCGAGCGAACGGATGACGTTGGCCGGTATGCCGCTCAACTGCGCCGCCCATTCCGGTGTCTTCGCGAAGCCGTCTCCCGCCCCGAGCAGATAGGCGCGCAATCTTTCCCAGCCGACGCATCGGGTCGCGAGGAACGTTTCGTCAGCGCGGCCGCGCTGCACGATTTCATAGGCCATCGCCATCATGACCGCAGTATCGGTGCCGGGCCGAATCGGGATCCACTCCCCTTCGCACCATTCCGGCATGTCCGCACGTTGTGGGGACAGATAAACGAACCTGACGCCCGCCTCGACAGCGGCTTTTATGTTGGGCACGCTGGAATGCTGCCCAGGGCCGCCCGCGGTACTGGACATGTTGCGGACCGGCAGCCCGCCGAAGCATAGCATCAGCCGAGCGTGCCGCGCGATCGCGGCCCAGTCGGTCATCCGCCCGGTAGCAGCCTCGCTCGACCCGAGAATGTGAGGCAGCAAAGCCTGTGCTGCGCCGTAGGAATACGAATAGAGCGATCCCGTGAAGCCGCCGCCCAGAGCCAGGAAACGCTGGAGTTGCGTTTTGGCGTGATGGAAGCGCCCGGCGGAGGACCAGCCGTAGGAGCCGCCGTAGATCGCCGTCGGGCCGTGTTCGGCGCGAACGTTGCGAAGCGCGTCGGCCGCAAGTCCGATGGCTCGGTCCCACGAGATCGCAACGAATTCATCGTCCTGTCGGGCCGATCCGCCACGGCGCCCGGCAAGCCAGCTCTTGCGGGCGTAGGGCCGGTCCACGCGCAGCGCGGAATGCACCATATCCGGCATCGCCTGTATCAGCGCGCTGGGATGCCCGTCGCCCGCGAACGGTTCGACGCCGACGACGCGGCCATCGCGAACGATGGCGTTGAAGGCACCCCAGTGCGACGCGTGAGGAATTCTCGTCGTCATGGCACCGTTCTCTCCAAGGGCCGGCAGCGCCCGGCCCCCTTCCCCGGATTGCGCGGGGCCCCGATCGCGCGCGGCTAACAGTTCCGCCGATCAGACCCGCTTGACGTTCCACGGAACTGGATTCGGACCGAGCAGCCCCGTTATGGTGTTGCGATAAGCCGTATCGATGAAAAACTGGCCGAGCGGGACGGATGGCGCATCGTTGAACGCGATCGTCTCCATCTGCTGCATGACCGTGCGGCGCTCGTCTTCGCTCTCGCTCGTCAGCCAGCGATCGTTCAGATCCTCGATCGCCTTGCTCTCGTACCAACCCGTCCAGCCATTCGTACCCAGGCCGCGCAGCGTGTTGTTCGTCGCCGGCATGAAGATGGACAGCCCACGCCACCAGGTATGATAGATGCTCCACCCTCCCTTATCGACAGGGCCGCGATTCTGAACTCTCGCCAACGTACTGCCCCAGTCCGTGTCGATCAGTTCCACGTTCATACCCAGGCTCTTGAGGAGCTCATGCGTGATATGTCCAAGGGGCGCGATCGTCGGGAAATCGGCCGGGTTGATGATCACGATCTTTTCGCCGTTGTACCCGGCCGCCGCGATCTCGGCCTTGACCGCTGCAAGGTCGACCTTGCCCTTTGCGCTCTCCTTCTCGATGGGACGACCGAGCCCCTCCACGCAGGGAAAGAACGAGTGACACTCGGAGTACCTGCTCTTGTCGCCTCCGGTGATCGCGATCAGGTAATCGTCCTGGTTGACGGCCTTCGAGATCGCCCTTCGCAGCGCTGGATTGGCGAAGGGCGAGTTCAGCGAGTTGAAGCGCATGAAAGGCATGGACCCGAACGGATCCAGACGGGAGACGACGATGTTCTTATCGCTTCTGATGACCTCGGTGAGATCGGGATGGACTTGATCCCACCAGTCGATCTCGCCCGCCTGTAGCGCTCCTGCGGCCGTCGCTGCATCGGGCAAAACCGTCCATTCGACGCGTTCGAAATGCGCGATCTTTCCGCCGGTCGTGCCCTGCGGCAACTCCTGCCGCGGATTGTACCGATCGAACTTCTGATAGCTAACCTTGCTTCCGGGAACATGCTCGCCCGCGACGAACCGATACGGCCCGGAGCCGATCATCTCCGTGATGGGCTTTGAGGGATCGATCGACGCGTTTCGCTCAGGATAGATGAACGGAACGAACGGAGATAGCTTAGCAAGCGCCAGCGGCAGGAGCGGAAAGCGGCGCTTGAGCCGAACGCGCACGGTCCTGTCATCGGGCGCGTCGATTTCGTTGAGCGACCTGGCCAGGTCCTTGGCGAACGGATCCTTGACCATCCAGCGTTTCAGGCTTGCGACGCAGTCTCTGGCTCGGACCGGCTCGCCGTCATGGAACATCAGCCCTTCGCGCAGACGGATCGTCCAGGTCAAGCCATCGTCCGATACGACGTGCCCTTCGGCCATTTGCGGTCGGGGCTGCATCTTGTCGTCGAGACCATACAGCGTGTCGAAGATATGAAAGCCGTGCTGGGATGTGACCGATGCGGTTGAGAACGAGGGGTCCAGGACCGCCAGAGCCGCCTGCGGAACGAACCGAAGCGTCTTTGCCCTCGTCGATTGGGCAAGAGCCGGCATGGGCAATGCCATGGCGAGCCCTCCCGCCAGAAACGATCGACGATTGGTCGATACGACCCTATCGGCCTGTCTGTTCTTCCTCTCGTTCATCGGAACCTCCCCAATCTCGTTGCCGAAATTGAAGCATATGCTTCAAATCAAATCAAGAGCATCAAATGGTTCATTCTACTTTGTGAGGGGAGCTTCGAGCTGATGAAAATTTTGGGATCCCAAAATCAGTGGTTCAGCGACCGGCATGTCGAAAGTTCCGTCTGCCCTTCTTCCGGTTCTGGTGTCGATCGCGCATAGTTTGATGCAACATGAACCGTTGAGCGGTTTGGTTGGAGCGCAGCGGTCGTCAGCCGCTGGCGCAAGCTGGTGAGTGTGCAGGGCGTTGCTCGGTCCCACCCTTTCGGCGGCGACACGTGCTCTGGGGAGCTTGGGCGGCATGCCGAGACTTAACATCGGCGTGGCAACCGTAACGTCAGCTTACGGAGATCAGGATCGCCCTCGAAGAGTGGGCGTGAGGCCACCATCGGCGGATGCCAGGAAGCTGTCCGGCGACTGAGCAGTCAGGCCGCCTTCACCATCGGGTCGCCGGACGTCTCCCATTCCTCGCCCCAAATCATCACGGCATGGCCGGGCGAGACCTCGCGGTACTGGCGCACCGGCGGCACATAGTCGGCCGGACGGACCGGGCTCTTGATCTCGTCGTTCGAGACCGGGCGCTTCTGCAGGCGCCGGGCCGGATCGGCGATCGGCACCGCCGCGAGCAGGCGCTTGGTGTAGGGGTGCTGCGGATTCTGGAAGATCGCCTCGCGCGGGCCGATCTCGACGATCTCGCCGAGATACATCACCGCGACGCGATGGCTGACGCGCTCCACCACCGCCATGTCATGCGAGATGAAGAGATAGCCCAGCCCCATGCGCGCCTGCAGGTCGAGCATCAGGTTGACCACCTGCGCCTTCACCGAGACGTCGAGCGCCGAGACCGCCTCGTCCGCCACGATCAGGCGCGGCTCGACCGCGAGCGCGCGTGCGATGCAGATGCGCTGGCGCTGACCGCCCGAGAACTCGTGCGGGAAGCGGTTGGCCATCTCCGGCTGCAGGCCGACGCGCTTGAGCAGGTCGGCAACCTTGTCGCGCGCTTCCGAGCGGCTGGCGAGATTGTTGATCAGCAGCGGCTCGGCCACCGCCGTGCCCACGTTCATGCGCGGGTTCAGCGAGGCGAAGGGATCCTGGAAGATCATCTGCATGCGCTTGCGCTGCTCGCGCAGATCATGCTGGCTGAGCTTCAGCACGTCGACGCCGTCGAGCAGCACCGAGCCCGAGAGCGGCTCGATCAGGCGCATCACCGAGCGGCCGGTCGTCGACTTGCCGCAACCGGATTCGCCGACCAGCGCCAGCGTCTCGCCGGCCATCAGGCTGAAGGAGACGTTCTCGACGGCGTGCACCCGGCCCTTGACCGAGGACAGCAGGCCGCCGCGAATCTCGAAGCGCGTGGTCAGGCCGGCGACTTCGAGCACCGGGCGCTCGGCCGCCTTGACGGTATCCGGAACCTCGACCGGCACGTCGGATTCGCCGGTGTTGCGGTCGACGACCGGGAAGCGCATCGGGCGCGCCTTGCCGATCATCGAGCCGAGCCGCGGCACGGCCGAGATCAGCGCCTTGGTGTAAGGCTTCTTCGGGCTGCGGAAGATGTCCTCGGTCGCGCCGGTCTCGACCTCATCGCCATTGTACATGACGACCGTGCGGTCGGCGATTTCGGCGACGACGCCCATGTCGTGGGTGATGAAGAGGACGGACATGCCTTCCTCCTCCTGCAGGGTCTTGATCAGCTCCAGCGTCTGCGCCTGGATGGTCACGTCGAGCGCGGTGGTCGGCTCGTCGGCGATCAGGAGCTT
>JAEXUU010000363.1 GCA_023452965.1 Pseudomonadota bacterium
GTGGTGAACATTGCGCTCTGCTTCACTCGCTCTGCATCGTCCTCTACATCCCGTCCGGCCTGGCCGGGACGTCTCGTCATTCGGTCAGGCCCGGCCGCTTCGGTAGCGTTCGAGCACCTGCATCATCGGTTTGGGGCGGTAGTCCTCGTCGAGCGGCAAAGGCCTTGCCTTGGCCGAATCCTTGCGCGGGAAGGTCTCGTGCACCCAGCTGTAGCGGTCGGTCAGCCCCCAGGTGACGATCGCCTTTGGCTGCCCGCCCGCCACCACGGCCTCGAGATAGGTCGCGACCAGCTTGGCGGCGGCCCGGTCGCGCACGCCGGTATCGGGCGGCAGCTTCCAGTCGATCACGTCGAGCTCGGTGACCTCGACCCCGACGCCGAGCTTGCCGAGATCGGCGACGAAGCCCTGCACGCCCGCGCTGTCGATCGCATTCTCGGCATAGAGATGTGCCTGCATGCCGACCCCGTGGATCGGGATGCCCTTGTCCTGGAGGCGGCGCACGGTATCGAGCGCGATCCTGCGGCGGGCCGCTATGCCCGCTCCCGCCTCCTCGAAATTGAAGTCGTTGAGCACGAGGCGCGCCTTTGGATCGACCCGCGCCGCGGTGCGGAAGGCGATCTCGATATGCCCGGGTCCGAGCAGGCGTTGCCAGATCGTGTCGCGATAGGGCTCGCCGGGCTTGGGATCGAAAGCGATCACCTCGTTGACCACGTCCCAGGTCGCGATCATGCCCTTGTAGCGATCGACCACGACCTCGATATGCCGCGTCAGCTCGCGCTCGGCCTCGGCGCGGCTCGACATCTCCTTGGCCCAGGGCGGCAGCGCCATGCCCCAGAGCAGCGCGTGGCCGCGCAGCGCCTTGCCGTTCTTCAGCGCGAAATCGACCAGCTCGTCCGCCCCGGAAAAGTCGAAGCGGGCGCGGTCATGGCGCAGCGCTTCCCATTTCAGGTCGTTCATCGGCACGATCACGTCGCAATACCGCTTCAGCGCCTCGCGGTAGCGCGCATCGGCGCGAAAGGTCTCGATCTGTGCCGCCGAGCCATAGGGGATCGGCGCCCGGCCTGGGGCCGCGGCGGCGCCGTCGCCGGCGAGGGCAGCCGCGGCGAAGCCGGCAGCCCCGCCCAGCGCGTCCCTGCGCGAAATGGCTTTCATGTCGCGATCCCCGGCAGTTGTGCTCCGCGGCCGGACATGGCCCGGTTTCGTTTAGGGTCGCTCAACGCGTATGCGCTAGACACGGGGCGATCTCCGCCCTGCCTGAGGCACGGAACGGGCCAGCCGATCTGTCGAAACGGACTTCATGTCGCCCGACCGCGCCTCCATCGCCGCCTACCTCACCATCCTGAGCGGCTCCGCCGGCCGGCTCGTCATCTCCCTTGTCTACTTCCTCATCGTTGCGAATACGTTGACCCTGGGCGAGTTCGGCATTTTCGCCACCGCCTCGGCGACGGGCGTCATTCTCTCGCGCCTGCTCGCCTTCGGCTTCGTCTCGCCGGTCTACCGCGTCGCCACCGTCAAGCCGCGCCTGCTCGGCGCCTATCTCGCCGGCTTCGCCGGGCTCGGCCTCGCTTCGCTGCCGCTGATCCTGCTCGCCGGCTGGGTGGCCTACGCGCTGCTCTTCGCCGGCAAGGTCGCGCTCCTGCCCTTTGTGCTGATCATCCTCGCCGAGGTACTGGGCTGGCGCCTGGTCGAGCTCGTCGCGATCATCAACAACGGCATGCGCCGCTTTCGCGAGGCGGCCCTGCTCGTCATCATCGGCTCGGCCTTGCGGACCCTCGCGGCGCTGTTGTTCTACGTACAGGGCCAGACGACGCTGACCGTCTGGGCCTTCGCCTATCTCGGCGCGACCCTGCTCTCGGCCCTTCTCGCCTTCCTCGTCTTCATGCCGAAAGTGCGCCTTGCCTTCGTGCCGGCGCTCTATCCGCGCCGCATGGCCGATGCGCTCTCGGCCGGCGCCGCCGATATCCTGTTCTATCTGCAGGCCGAGCTCGACAAGCTCCTGATGCTCGCTTTCGCCGGGGACCGCGTCGCCGGGCTCTACGCCATCGCGATGCGCGTCATCGACCTCACCGCCATGCCGGTCCGCAGCTTCAACCAGATGCTGGTGCAGAAGATCATGCAGGATCGCGGCCTGCGTGGCGGCGCCGGGCGTCAGGTCGTGGTCGAACTTTCCATCGCGGCGGTCTCGATCGCCGGGCTCGTCGCGATCATCCTGCTGCTGGCGTTGTTCCCGCGGGCGCTCGGCAACAATGTCGCGCTCGCCTCCTATCTCTTCCTGCCGATGCTGCTGGTTCCGGCCTTCCGCAATCTCGTCGAGTATCAGGCCGAGTTGCTCTATGCCCGCGAGCGCACCGGCTCGCGCGTGCTGCTGCTCTGTGCGGTGGCGGCGCTCAAGGCGGCGCTGATCTCCTGGGTGATGACGCGGCACGGTGCCGATGGCAGCTGGCCGCTCTGGCTCAACGGCGTCTTCGGCGCGCTCTATTTGCTTTCGACGGCCTTCACCTATCGACTCCTCGGCAAGGCAGGCTGACCGGCGTCGGTCCGGCCTACTGCGCCTCGAACAGCGCCCAGAGCCGGTCGAGCGGCACGCCGGTGAAGGATTGCACGCCGACCGCGACCTGACCCGGCCCGAGCACATCCGCAAAGGAGCGCAGGCCGGCAAGTCCGGTCACGTCCTCGTCGAACCAGTAGACCTTGCAAAGTTCATGTGCATCGGCCCAGTGCCCGGCATCGGCGAGGCCGCGCAGACGTTCGACGAAATAGCCGTAGAACATGTACTCCGAGAACTGCCGGTTGGCGGCGATGGCCGAGACCCAGTCGCGCCCGGCGATCTGCTCGATCCGGGCGATCATCGCGACGACGTTGTCGCGGCGCCAGCTCACCAGATTGTTGATGTAGTCGGCGCTCGGGAAGGCCGGTTCCGGCAGGCCGAGCAGGCGGCTCGCGACCTCGCACCAGCCACGATGGCGCTCCATCTCCTGGGTGATGCCGCCGGGCTTGCGATAGAGCCGCACCCCGTCCGTCGTGATCAGGCTGGCGACGTCGAAGGGCCGCAGGAAGATCATGTCGGAATCGGCGAAGAGCGTGATCTCCTCGCTGGCCTTCAGCGGCAAGGCGAGCTTGCGCAGTTGCTGGGCGTGCCAGCCGCGCAGCGGCGGGATGCCGCGCAGGAGCGCGCCGGGGCCGGTCCAAACCCGCCGGCGCCCGAGGCTGAGCGGGTCGGGCCAGGAAGAGAGCCAGCGCGGCAGCAGCGCCGATTCCGAAATGACCTGTCGGCGCGGCCCGGCCAGGGGCGCGAACAGCTTGAGGTCGCGGTCCTCGACCAGCAGGTAATGCATCGCGTGGCCGCTGACGAAGCGGTCGATGCTGGCGCAGAGCAGGCGGCAACGTTCGAAATCGCCGGAATAGCTCGGGGTCGCGATCGCGACGCTGAGACTGCTCACGTCGGGTTGCGTCCCGCGAGACGTTGCCGCAGCACGCGCATCAGGAAGACCGGATTGCCGACGACATAGCGCCGCCACAGCCGGGCGGGCTCGAGCCAGAGCCGGTAGAGCCACTCCATCCGCAGGCGACGGATCCACAGTGGGGCCCGCGCGACCTCGCCGGCCAGGAAATCGAAGAAGGCGCCGATCCCGGCGGCGACGCTGCAATGGCGCGCATTGAGCTTCTCGGCGATCCAGCGCTCCTGGCGCGGGTTACCGAAGGCGACGAGCAGGAGATCGGGGCGCTCGCGCTCGAGGCGGGCCAGCAGCGCCGGCTCCGCCTCCGGCGAGAAATAGCCGTGCCCGAGGACCTTGAAATCGTGCCGGGGATGCTCGGCCTGCAGCCGCGCGGCTGCGCGTTCGGCGACGCCCGGCTTGCCGCCCAGCAGCATCACCCGCAGCGGCGTGCGCCGGGCCGCCAGCAGAGCCGGCGTGAAATCGGTGCCGTTGAGATTGGCCGGGAAATGGCTGCCATGGAGCAGCTGCGAGGCGACGTCGACGCCGATCCCGTCGGGCAGGACGAGGAAGCCGCCGAGAGCGGCCCGCAGGGCGGGATCGTTAGCCGCGACATTGGCGAGATGGGCATTGCAATAGGCCAACCGCAGATGGCGCTTCTGGTCGAAGGCGCGCTCGATCAGGGCCAGCGCCTGATCGCGCGTCAGGGCTGCGACGGCCACGCCGACAATGTCTCGCCGCGGCGCCTCGATGGCGGGCATGCGCCCGACCAGGGGCTGCGCATAGGGAGCGGAGAAGGCGTTCATCGCGGTTTCGGCTCGGGCAAGCATGCGTCGCCATGGTGACGGCAGCGCCGCATGTCTTGGGGCATTTGCAAGGTCGGTCAAGGCGAACCCGTTCCCAAAGTAAATCGAATCTTCAGTCGACCGGGGACCTGCCCCGTTTCGGTTCGGGGCTGGGGTGTTCAAAAATGACACGCCGCTCCCCGGCTTCATGGTCGACCATGCCGGATTCGTGCCGTAACGGCAGGTTTTCGGGGCCTCTTTGACGTCAGGAGGTCGGCATCGCGCTTGCCACCCTTACCGGCAGAGCAGCGCTGGTCGGGAGACTTGTCCCGATCCGGGCCGCTCGGGAGCGAGCTGCCGGATGATGACTGTCAACGACCTGAACTATGCCGCCGCCTCTGGCGCGGATGAACGCGCCAACTCACTGCGCCACTGGATCGGCCTGATCACGGCGGTCGTCGACCTCGTCATGGTGGTCGGCATCGTCGTCGGCACCTCCTTCGCCTATCACCTCTATGCCTATGGCGATTTCGGCAACGACAAGATCACGCTCAAGCTCGCCTCGATGATCGCGGCGATCTTCGTCTTCATCAACGCGCTGCGCGGCCGCTACCAGCTCGCCAATTACCTCTCGACCAAGGGCCAGATCGCTTCGGCCTTCACGGTCTGGAACATGGCGATGGTCGCCTTCATCGCCTTCGTCTTCCTCGCCAAGATCGTCGACCAGTATTCGCGCGCTGTGGTGATCGCGACCTATTTCGCCGGCATCCCCCTCGTCGCCCTCGCTCGCTCGGCAATCGTGCGGGCGGTGTCGATGGCGAGCAAGACCGGCCGGATCACCTCGGAAAGGGTGTTCCTGATCGGCCGCGAGAGCGAGGTGATGTCCTTCGTCTCGCGCCATCAGCCCTGGAATATCGGCTTCTCCATCGTCGACGTCGCCTTCCTGCGCAGCAACGATGCGCGCCGCATCAACGATCCCGCGGCGGCCCTGGCGGCCGACCTCGCCACCGCCTCGGCACGGGCGCGCGACCTCAAGCCGGATGCCGTCTTCATCGCGCTGCCCTGGTCCGACCAGGAGACGATCGATGCCTGCGTCGACGCCTTCATGAACCTGCCGGTCGCCATCCACATGACGCCCGAGCGCATCATGGACCGCTTCGAGAACCCGCATATCGTGCGCGTCGGCTCGCTCGCCTCGCTGCGCCTGACGCGGCCGGCGCTGACCTTCGCCCAGGTCACGTTCAAGCGCATCTTCGACATCTGCGCCGCCAGCGCCATCCTGGTCGCGAGCCTGCCGCTGCTGCTCCTGATCGCGCTGGCGGTCAGGCTCGATTCGAAGGGGCCGGTGCTGTTCCTGCAGCGGCGCTTCGGCTTCAACCAGGAGCCGTTCCGGATCTTCAAGTTCCGGACGATGACCACCACCGACGACGGAGCCGTGATCCGCCAGGCGACACGCGGCGATCCGCGCATCACCCGGGTCGGCCGCTTCCTGCGCCGCTACAACCTCGACGAGCTGCCGCAGCTGATCAACGTCATCGCCGGGCAGATGTCGCTGGTCGGCCCGCGCCCGCACGCGCTCGCCCATGACCGCGAATACCAGCGCAAGATCGCGCTCTATGCCCGCCGCCACAACGTCAAGCCGGGCATCACCGGCTGGGCGCAGGTCAACGGCTTTCGCGGCGAGACCGATACTTATGAGGCCGTCGAGGGCCGCACCCTCCACGACCTCTACTATATCGACAATTGGTCGCCGCAGCTCGATCTGAGGATCATCGTCATGACCGTGGTCTCGCGCCGGACGCACAAGAATGCGCACTGATTTCGACACCGTCACCATCGGCGGCCTGCCCATCGCGGCCATGTCGCGGCTCGACGCCGCCGCCTGGATGATCGAGCAGGCCGATGCCCATCCGCGTGGTACGCGTCCGCTTTACCTCACCTCGGCCAATGGCGAAGTGCTGGCGCGGACGCGCAGCGACGACGAGCTGAAGCAGCTGTTCCTCGCCGCCGACCAGATCCTCGCCGACGGCCAGCCCATGGTGTGGGCGAGCCGCGTGCGTTGCCGCAAGCCGCTGCCCGAGCGCGTTGCCACCACCGATCTCTTCCACGACGTCGCGAAGCTGGCGGAGGTCACCGGCCACAACTTCTACTTCATCGGCGCCACGGCCGAGGAGAACCGCCGCGCCGTTGCCAATGTCCGCAAGCTCTATCCCCGGCTCAACATCGCCGGGTCCATACATGGCTATCTCAAGGGCGAGGAACTCGAGCGGAAGCTCGAAGAAATCAACCTACTTTCGCCGGATATCATCTGGCTCGCCATGGGCGTCCCGCATGAGCAGCGCTTCATCGCCACGTATTCCGGGCATCTCGGCAATGCGGGAATGATCAAGACCTCCGGCGGCCTGTTCAACTTCCTGTCGGGGAAGCACTCCCGCGCTCCCCTGTGGATG
>JAEXUU010000375.1 GCA_023452965.1 Pseudomonadota bacterium
GGTTCAATGTCCACCGCCACCCTCGAACAGCCCACGACAGCGACCGCGACGGACACCATCCTGTCGCTGAACAACATCGAGGTGATCTACGATCACGTCATCCTGGTGCTGAAGGGCGTCTCGCTGCAGGTCCCGCGCAAGGGCATCGTCGCGATCCTCGGGGCCAACGGCGCCGGCAAGACCACGACGCTGAAGGCGATCTCGAACCTCCTCAAGGCCGAGCGCGGCGAGGTCACCAAGGGCTCGATCGTCTTCGACGGCGAGCGGGTGGACCGGATGTCGCCGAGCGAGCTGGTGCGCCGCGGCTGCATCCAGGTCATGGAAGGCCGGCACTGCTTCGGCCATCTCTCGATCGAGGAGAACCTCCTGACCGGCGCCTTCACCCGGCGCGACGGCAATGCCGCGATCAAGCGCGACCTCGAGAAGATCTACGAGCTCTTCCCGCGCCTGAAGCAGCGCCGCAACTCACAGGCCGGCTACACCTCCGGCGGCGAGCAGCAGATGTGCGCGGTCGGCCGCGCCATGATGTCGAAGCCGAAGATGATCCTGCTCGACGAGCCGTCCATGGGACTGGCGCCGCAGATCGTCGAGGAAATCTTCGAGATCGTGCGCCGGCTCAATGCCGAGGAGGGCGTCTCCTTCCTCGTCGCCGAGCAGAACACCAACATGGCGCTGCGCTACGCCACCTATGGCTACATCATGGAGACCGGCCGCGTCGTCATGGACGGCGAGGCGCAGATGCTGCGCGAGAACGAGGACGTCAAGGAGTTCTATCTCGGGGTTGCCGAAGGGGCCAAGAAGTCGTTCCGCGAGGTCAAGAGCTACAAGCGCCGCAAGCGCTGGCTGTCTTGAGCACACCGGCCGCGAATCCGCCGCATGAAGGGTCCAGGGCCTGAACGATGCTCTATCTCGTCATCGTCCTCCTGCTCCTCGCCTTGATCTTCGGACCGCAGTTCTGGGTCCGTCGCGAGATGGAAAGGCACGCCGTGGCGCGGCCCGACCTGCCGGGAACCGGCGGCGAGCTCGCCCGCCATCTGCTCGACCGGTTCCAGCTCGGCGCGGTCGCGGTCGAGACCACGGCCGCGGGCGACCATTACGACCCCGACGCCCGTGCGGTCCGCCTCTCGCCGGGCAATCATGACGGCCGCTCGATCACCGCCGTGGCGGTCGCCGCGCATGAGGTCGGGCATGCCATCCAGCATGCGCAGGGCAGCACCCTGTTCATCGCCCGCACCGGGCTCGCGCGCCTGCTCGGCATGATCGACAAGGTCGCGATGGTGGTGCTGGTCACCGCCCCGCTGGTTGCGATCCTGACCCGCGTGCCCTCGATCGCCCTGATGCAGTTCGGTTTCGCCATCGCGCTGCTCGGCATCGGCCTTGTCGTGCATCTGGTGACGCTGCCGCTCGAATTCGACGCCAGCTTCGGCAAGGCGCTGCCGATCCTGACCACCGACGGCTATCTCCACCCCGGCGACGTGCCGGCGGCGCGCGGCGTGCTGCGGGCGGCGGCGCTGACCTATGTCGCCGGCGCGCTGGTCGGGCTGCTGAACTTCCTGCGCCTCCTGCGCTTCATCCGATGAGCGACGCCATTCCCCCGAGGACCGAGCGATGAGCGAGCATTACGACGATCTCGAAACGCTATCGCCAGCGGCGCGCGAGGCCGCCCTGTTCGCCCGCCTGCCCGCCGTGCTCGAGGCAGCGCTGGCGACGCCGGGCTATAGCGTCCATCTCGCCGGCATCGATCCGGCCGCGATCCGCGATCGCGCCGCCCTTGCGCGCCTGCCGATCCTGCGCAAGGCCGACATGCCAGCGCTCCAGCAGGCGGCGCCGCCTTTCGGCGGCTTCACCACCGCGCCGCTCGGCTCCTTCGGTCGGCTTTTCACCTCGCCTGGGCCGATCTTCGAGCCGGAAGGCACCGCCAGCGACCCCTGGGGCACCGCGCGCGGCCTGTTCGCCGCCGGGATCCGCAAGGGCGACATCGTGCTGAACACCTTCGGCTACCATCTGACGCCCGGCGGCTTCATCATGGATTCCGCCGCCCGGGCCATCGGCTGCGCCGTCATCCCGGCCGGCCCCGGCAACACCGAGCAGCAGCTCGAAGTGATCGGCGCTTATAAGCCGAGCGCCTATGCCGGCACGCCGGACTTCCTGAAGATCCTGATCGAGGCCGCCGATGCGCGCGGCGTCGACATCTCCTGCATCGAGCGCGCCGTGGTCTCGGGCGCCGCCTTCCCGCCCTCGCTGCAGGACTGGGTGCGGGCGCGAGGCATCGACGCCTACCAGCTTTACGCCACTGCCGATCTCGGCCTGATCGCCTATGAGACTTCGGCCCGCGACGGCATGGTGCTGAACGAGAACCTGATCGTCGAGATCGTCCGGCCGGGCACCGGAGACCCGGTCGCGGAAGGCGAGGTCGGCGAGATCGTCGTCACCAATCTCGACCCGCATCACCCGCAGATCAGGCTGGCCGTCGGGGATCTCACCGCGGTGCTGCCGGGCGCCAGCGCGAGCGGCCGGACCAATGCCCGCATCAAAGGCTGGATGGGCCGGGCCGACCAGACCGCCAAGGTCAAGGGCATGTTCGTCCGCCCCGAGCAGGTCGCCGAGATCGCCCGCCGCCATGCCGAGATCGCCAAGCTGAGACTCGTCGTCGGCCGCGCCGACGAGGTCGACACGATGACCCTCAAGGCCGAGATCTATGCTGAGCCGAAGGGCTTCATCGACGCGGTCTCCTCGACTCTGCAGCAGGTGACGAAGCTCAAGGGCACCGTCGAGGTCCTGCCGCTCGGCGCCCTCCCCAATGACGGCAAGGTCATCGCCGACGAGCGGCCGGTGGGATAGTCGCTCGAGCGCACCGGAAAGAGCGCGGGGAACCCTCTCCTGTAAGGAGAGGGCAGGGTGAGGTGTAGGCCGTCTGACCAGTTCCGTGAGGCCTGACCGCGCGGTCGGGTTCAGGCCAACGTTTCCACTCCGAACACCTCACCCCTACCCCTCTCCTTCCGGGAGAGGGGGATCCGGCGCCTCACCAGTCGATACTCGGCTCCCCCTTCGTCTCAAGCCACGCATTCGCGCGCGAGAACGGCTTCGAGCCGAAGAAGCCGCGCCGCGCCGAGAGCGGCGAGGGATGGGGGCTGGCGATGACGAGATGGCGGCTCTCGTCGATCAGGCCGCGCTTGCCCTGCGCCGGTGCGCCCCAGAGCAGGAAGACGACATGCGGTCGCGAGGCCGAGACGGCCGCGATCACCGCATCCGTCACCGCGCCCCAGCCGAGAGACAAATGCGAGCCCGCCTTGCTGGCGCCCTCGCGCACGGTCAGCGCCGTGTTGAGCAGGAGCACGCCCTGCTTCGCCCACTCGGAGAGATCTCCGCCGGACGGCGCGGCGAGATTGAGGTCCTCCGCCCGCTCCTTGTAGATGTTGACCAGCGAGCGCGGCAGCGGCGGCGGGCCGACATAGGAGAAAGCGAGCCCGTTGGCATGGCCCGGCGTCGGATAGGGGTCCTGACCGAGGATCACGGCGCGGACGGCATCGAGCGGGGTCAGCGCCAACGCCGCCAGAAACCGCTCCGGCGCCGGCGCCACGACATGGCCCGCGGCGCGCTCGGCATCGACCGCAGCACAGGCACGCGCCACCGTCTCATCGCTGAAGACCGGAAGATCGCGCCAGGAAGCGGAAGCGGGCGAAGCAAGAAAGGCGGCAAGCGCCGTGCAGAAGGTCGGCATCGTCAATACTGCTGGCGGGAGAAGACTTGGTCATCCCGGCCGTAGCGCAGCGAAGAGCCGGGATCCAGGCCTGAACCTCAATCGGCCAGGGTCAGGCCTGAATCCCGGGTCTCCCTTCGATCGCCCGGGATGACTGGTATAGCTGCGATCAGGCCAAGGTTGGCTATTTCAGCACCGCCCGCCCTTCGATCTTGGCGTCGACAGTGCCGAGCCGGCGGACATAGACCATCACCTCGTTGGCCATCAGCTTGCCGTCGGTGAGGCCGATCAGCGTCTTGCCGCGGCCGAGCGCGGTGTAGCCGTCGCCGCCATCGAGCATGAAGTTGTTCGACGCGACCGTGTACTTGCCGGCCGGGTCGATCGGCTTGTCGTCGACGGTGACGGCGGTGACGCGCGAGCCCTGCGGCTGCTTCAGATCGGCCTCGAACTTCATGCCCGAGATCACCGGGAAACGGCCGGCGCCCTGCGGCGCGTCGCGCAAGCCGTTCTCGATCGCATCCCTGACATCCTTGCCGGTAATCTCGACCATCACCGTCGCATTGCCGAAGGGCAGCTCGCTCAGAACGTCGCGCCGGGTCAGCTTGTGGCCGGCCGGGTACTGCTTGTTGGCGCGGATGCCGCCGGCATTGGTGATGGCGAGCTGCGCGCCGGTCGCGCTCCTGATCGCATCGGCGATCAGATTGCCGATCGCGGTCTCCTGGGTGCGGATCATGCCGGTGCGGGAATCGAGCGGGGCCGCCAGCGTCGCGATCTCGATGTCGAGCTCCTTGGAGAGCTCGGCCTCGTAACCCTTCACAATAGCGGCGACCTCGGAGTCGGGCGTCGCGGCGCGGCTGTCGTTGACACGGAAGGTCGGCGTCCACTCGACGCGGCGATTGGCACCCTCGCCGGTCGCCTTGGCGGCGATGTCGATGGCGGTGACGTAATTGCCCTCCTCGTTCGACTCGACCATCACGACCTTGCCGTCATAGGCGATGGCGAGATCATGGTCGTGGCCGGTCAGCAGGATGTCGACGACGCGCGAGCGCACGATCTGAAGATCGGTGGCGCGGTCGGCATGGACGACGCCGACCAGGATGTCGGCGCCCTGCGCCTTCAGCGCCCGCGCCTCGCGCCGCAGCGCCTCCATTGTCGAGGAGAATTTCAGATCGCCGGGATTGGAGAGTTGCGGCGTCGGATCATAGGTCGTGCCGATGACGCCGACCTTGAAGCCGCCGAGCTCGAAGATCTGCGAATCCTTGTGCCCGGGCAGCGGGTTGCCGGCCGCGTCGCGCAGGTTCGCGGCGAAGGTCGGATAGCTCTGGGCGGCGGCGAGCTTGAGATAGTTCTCCTTGCCGAAGTCGAACTCGTGATTGCCGGGCACGAAGACGTCGAGCCCCATCTTGTTCTGCATCGCGACGATATGCGCGCCTTGGTCGAAGCCCGACATCAGCGAAGGCGAGTAACAGTCGCCTGCATGGCAGAACAGCACCGGCACGCCGCGCGCCCGTTCCGCCTTGGCGATGCCCGAAGCCCGGGCGAAGCCGCCTTTGCCCTTGTCGTCGCTCATCTTGTAGATGTCGTTGACGAGCAGCAGCGTGAAGCTCGGAGCGGGCGCCTGCGCCTTCGCCACCGGGGCGGTCGCCGCCATGGCTGCTGGGGCGGCGAGCACGCTCAGCGCGCGGCGACGGGTCATCTTGGTCATAGGCCAGCCCCTCCGGATTTGATTTTTTCCAGACTAGCAAGAGCCGCGCCGAGTTGGCGAGATGCCGGACGCGGCAAAGGCGTGTTCACCGCAAAAACAGCTTCCGCATTGTCGCACCCCGCTGGTGAAACCCCTCTGCCGACTGGACGAAAGCCGGAACTCGTCTAAATCACAGGCCATGGAAAAGCGCATCGACACGAACGCCGAAGCCGGCTTGCCCGCGGCGCCCGCCATCGCCATGCCGGCCGACCATCCGCGCGTCCGCTCCGGCCGGATCGGCGTGCTGCTGATGAATCTCGGCACGCCGGAAGGCACCAGCTACTGGCCGATGCGCGCCTACCTCAAGGAGTTCCTCTCCGATCGCCGGGTGATCGAGGAGCCGCGCTGGAAATGGTGGCCGGTCCTCAACCTGATCATCCTGTCGACCCGCCCCGGCCGGAAGGGCAAGGACTACGCGACGATCTGGAACAAGGAGCGCGACGAGGGCCCGCTCAAGACGATCACCCGCTCGCAGACCGAGCAGCTGGCGCAGCGTCTGAACGACTTTGCCGGCGACCGGATCGTTTTCGACTGGGCGATGCGCTACGGCTTTCCCGATGTGAAGAGCCGGATCCAGCATCTGCAGGACGAGGGCTGCGACCGCATCCTGTTCGTGCCGCTCTATCCGCAATACGCAGCACCGACGACGGCGACCGCCTGCGACCATGCCTTCCGGGCGCTGATGGAGATGCGCTGGCAGCCGGCGGTCCGCACCGTGCCGGCCTATCATGACGATCCCGCCTATATCGGTGCGCTCGCGACCTCGATGCGGGCCTCGCTCGCCAAGCTCGATTTCGAGCCGCAGATCATTCTCTGCTCCTTCCACGGCATGCCGAAGGAGAACCTGCTCAAGGGTGATCCCTATTACTGCCAGTGCGCCAAGACCTGGCGCCTGCTGCGCGACGCGCTCGGGCTTCCGGAAGAGCGCTTCCGCATGACCTTCCAGTCGCGCTTCGGGCCGGATGAATGGCTGCAGCCCTATACCGACGAGACGGTGAAGGCGCTGGCGCAGGGCGGCGCCAAATCGCTCGCCATCGTCGCGCCCGGCTTCTCGGCCGACTGCCTGGAGACCCTCGAAGAACTCGACGGCGAGAACCGCGAGATCTTCCTGCACAATGGCGGCGAGAAATTCGCCTATCTGCCCTGCCTCAACGATTCCGCCGAAGGCATCGACGTGATCGAGGCGCTGGTCCGCCGGGAGCTGATGGGCTGGGTCTGAGGCATCCTGACGCCCTTCCCTCTTTGCCGGTCATCCGGCCGGAGCGAAGCGAGTGCCCTCAGATGGATCCCGGGTCGACCCTTGGTCGCCCGGGATGACGGGAAGCGCCGAGGCGCATCGTTCAGCCCACCACGAAGCGCGTTACGCTTTCGACCACCGGCTTCGCCTGCAGGATGCGGCGGTGGCCGAGCCCGCCCGTCTCCTGCAACGTCACGAACGGGCCAGCCGCCGCCAGCGCCTCGGCATGGTGGAAATCGAGCTCGCGATCCTGCCGGTCGTGGATCACCAGGGTCGGCAGGCCGATCCCGGCCAGTTGCGCGCGGCCCTCGAAGACCTCGACCGGGTTACCGGCGACGCTGTGGATG
>JAEXUU010000408.1 GCA_023452965.1 Pseudomonadota bacterium
CCGCCCCCAGCGGCTGCCGCCCCACCCCTCCGGGCAAAACGGTCTCTCACTCATGTTTAGAGACGGATTCACCGATCAGATCGCTTCGATCTGATCGGATCCGGCTCTAGCGTGTGCCCCAGGCGCCGAGCTTCGCCATCACGGGGAAGGGCGCGACCGGCGGCTCGAAGCGCGGCGGCAGGCCGAGAATCGGCGCCGCCCGCTCAATGACCTTGCCGGTGGTGATGCCCGCATTCCAGGCGGCCGTCGAATAGCCGCCGCTCTCGGCATAGCCTTTAGGCTCGTCATAGATCGAAAGGAACAGGTATCGCGGCTTGTCGGCCGGCACGATCGCCATGAAGGTCGTGAAGTTCTTGTTCTTGGCGTAGCGGCCGTTGATCACTTTCTCCGCCGTGCCGGTCTTGCCGCCGACGAAGTAGCCGGCGACATCGGCTTTGCGGGCCGAGCCGCGCTCGCCGTTGAGGCGCATGATGTAGCGCATCGCCTCAGAGGTCTCGGGCTTGATCACGCGGGTGCTGACGGCTTCCGCATCCTCGGCCGTGCGCTTGATGAACGTCGGCGTCATCAGCTTGCCGCCATTGACCAGCGCCGCGACCGCCGCCAGCGCCTGGATCGGCGCCACCGCGAGGCCGTGGCCGAAGGCGATCGTCGCGGTATTGAGCTCGCCCCAGCGCTGCGGCACGATCGGCGAAGCGCTTTCCGGCAGCTCGGTCTGCATGCGGTCGAGCTGCACCATCTTGCGCAGGAAGGCCTTGTGCCCCTCGACGCCGACCGAGAGCGCCATCTTGACGGTGCCCATGTTCGAGGAGTGCACGAACACTTCCGGCACCGTCAGCGTCCGGCCGGTGCCGCCCCGATACTCGCGAATGACCTGGCGGCCAAAGCGCATCATGCCGCCGGCGGTCGAGTAGCTCGAATTGATGTTGGCCTTGCCGGTGTCGAGCGCCATCGCGACGGTCAGCGCCTTGAAGGTCGAGCCCATCTCGTAGACGCCGACATTGATCCGGTTGATCCGGTCCTTTTCGAGCGCGTCGACCGGGTTGCTCGGGTCGAAATCGGGCAGCGAAACGGTGGCGATGATCTCGCCGGTGTTCACGTCCATGACCGCCCCGGCCGCGGCGAGCGCCCGGTACTTTTCCATTCCCTTGAGGAGCTCGTCGCGCAGGAGGTGCTGGACGCGCAGGTCGACCGACAACGTCACCGGCTTCAGGTCGGAGGCCTGCACCGCGAGCCCGGCGCCGTTGAGGTCCTGCAACCCCTGCGAGTCGATGTATTTCTCGATGCCGGCAATGCCGACATTGTCGACATTGGCGAAGCCGAGCACATGCGCGGCCGCCGGGCCGTTCGGATAGACGCGCTTGTTCTCGGGCACGAAGCCGACGCCGGGAATGCCGAGCCGGTGCACCTCGGCCTGCTGGCGCGGCGTGATCTCGCGCTTGACCCAGACAAAGCCCTTCTTGGTGCCGAGCTTGTCGCGCAGTTCCTTGGCGTTGAGGTCCGGCAGCACCGCCGTGAGCAGTTCCGTCGCCTCGTCCTTGTCGAGGATCTTGCGCGGCTCGGCGAAGACCGAGACGGTACGGATGTCGGTTGCCATCACCGTGCCGTTGCGATCGACGATGTCGGGCCGCTCCGCCGAGATCGCGTTCGAGGTCGCCCGGCGTAAGCCGACCTGATCGTTCGGGAAGGCAGCGAGCGCCACCAGCCGGCCGGTGATCGCCAGGAAGAGTGCGCTGAAGCCGAGGATGACGAGGCCGACGCGCGGCCCGCTCTTCTCCCCGCTCATCCGGAAGACGTCACGCAGCAGGCCGGCGCGCAGGCTCGGCCGACGCGGCTTTTCGACCACCGGTGCCGCGACTACGGCTGGAGCGACGGGCTCGGTCGTCATGGGCGGCCTCCCGGCGTGGTGGAGTTGTTGCTCTTGACGTTGCGCGGCGTCTCGGTCGGCAGGCCGAGGCCGAGATCCTCGAGCTTGCGGCCGATCGAATCGACCTTGGGCCCGCGATTGGGGATGTCGGAAAGGCGCACGACCTGGTTGATCACCAGCGGCTGCAAATCGAGATGCCGGTCGGCCAGCGCCTGCAGCCGGTCGGGCCGGTTGAGGAACTGCCACTCAGCCTTCAGCACGGCGATCGCGTCGCGCTCGCGCTGGGCCTTGGCCTTCAGCTTCTGCAGCTGCTCGGCCTCCAGCGTCGTCTCGTACTTGATCGAATAGGCATAGCGCGCCGAGGAGACCAGCGCGCCGATGGCGATGACGTGCAGCAGCTTGATCACGCTCAGCTTCTCCGACGGGTTTGCGGGGCGGGCACGACGGCGAGCGCGACCAGCTCGGCATCGGGCGAGCGCGCCGCGGCCTCGGTGCGCTCGGCGGCCCGCAGCTTCGCCGAACGGGCCCGCGGATTGGCACGCATCTCGGCCTCGGACGGCGCCAACGCTCCCTTGATCACGGGGCGGAAGGTCGCCGTCGGCACCGCTGCGCTCGGCGCATGGCGCGAGGCAGCGGGAGCCTTGCCGGAGCGCTGCGCGAAGAACTGCTTGACGATGCGGTCCTCGAGCGAATGGAAGGTCACGACGGCGAGGCGTCCGCCCGGTGCCAGCGCCGCCTCCGCGGCATGCAGCGCCCGGACGAGCTCGCCGAGCTCGTCATTGATCGCGATCCGGAGCGCCTGGAAGGTCCGCGTCGCCGGATGCGGGCCGTTGGGATCGGCCCGGACGATGCCGGCGACGAGATCGGCCAATTGCTTGGTCGTGGTCAGCGGCGCCTTGCGGCGTGCCTCGACGATGGCGCGGGCAATGGCGCGCGAGCGCCGTTCCTCGCCATAGTGATAAATGATGTTGGCGAGCACGCCTTCGTCGGCCTCGTTGACGAGCTCGGCGGCGCTCTGGCCATCGGCCTCCATGCGCATGTCGAGCGGCCCGTCGAAGCGGAACGAGAAGCCGCGCTGGGCCTGATCGAGCTGCATCGACGAGACGCCGATGTCGAGCACCACCCCGTCGAGCGGCGTCATGCCGAAACGCTCGGCTTCTTCGGCGAGAGCGCCGAAACGGGCCTGCGCCAGGGTCAGCCGCCCGGCCATGGCGGCGACGAGATCGGCTCCGCCGGCAATGGCATTGGGATCGCGGTCGAGCGCCAGAAGCTCCGCCTGCGGCTCGCGCGTCAGCAGGGCGCGGGAATAGCCGCCGGCGCCGAAGGTCCCATCGAGATAGCGACCGCCCGGCTTAAGCGCGAGCGCGTCGAGCGCCTCCTCCATCAGGACGGGTACGTGCGGCATGGCCACCTCCCCTTCAGACGACGCCCTCACGAGGCCACCGTCGCGCCGAGCGCGCGCCTGACGTCCCGCAGCTTCGCCCGCGCCTGGTCGAGATGGGCCTTGAAGCGCTCCGGCTCCCAGATCTGGAATTTGTGCCCCTGCCCGACGAAGGCGACCGCGTCGCCGATGCCGGCATGGGCCTTCAGCGCCTCGCTCAGCACGATGCGCCCCTCCGGGTCGACCTTCAACACTTCCGAAGTTCCGTTCAGCGCCGTGGAGAGCGAATCCCACTCCTCCGAGAAGGGCGAGAAGCGCGAGAGAATATCGTCGATCGTCGCGCGCAGCGCATGGCCGCCGCAATCGAGGCTGGCCTGATCGAGCGCCGGATGGACGTAGAGCCCCTCGTAGCCGTCTTTCGCCAGCACGGCACGAAAGGTCGCTGGGATCGAGACCCTGCCCTTGGCGTCCAGCTTGTTGGTGAAATGGGAGACGAAGCGGTCCGTCAACGCCGCCTCCCGGCCAGGTTTCCACGGTGCGGAGCAGGCCGGTCAGAGCCGACCGCTGATACTCCCGTCGAACCCGACAAAGCGAAGCCCTTGGCCTGAATCCGCGCGGCACACGGACCCTGACCTGTCGCTTGCCTGTCGGTTTCGACGGGATGATTTGGGATACCATGGGATATTATGGGCGTCAACGGATTCAGGGGGCCAGACGCGCCCCTGCGCCAGCCTGGAAACATCACAGCCCGTTAAGGTTAACTATCCGTAAAAACGTCGATTTCCGACGCGTGAGCACACGCGACGCCGCATGCGTTGGCCGCCCCATCCGGCCTGCCCTCGAAGAAATTTTTTTGAGGCGGCGGGCTCCGCTCGGCCGGCCCTAATCTTCCGCTGCTGCGCGACGCAGCAAGGCCTCCCGCAAGGCCCGGATTTCCTCCAGCAGGCGCGTCGGCGGGACGCCGCTTTCCTCGACCGCGCAGGGCACCGGGTTGACCGAGCGCCCCGCCTTCTCATGCAGGGCACGGCCCGCCTCGGTCAGATCGACCAGCACCTGCCGCTCATCTTCCCGGCCGCGCTTGCGCAGGATCAGGCCATTCCCCTCAAGGCGCTTGAGCAGTGGCGTCAGCGTGCCGGAATCCAGCATCAGCCGCTCGCCGATCGCCTTCACGCTCTGGCCGTCCTGCTCCCAGAGCACGAGCATGACCAGATATTGCGGATAGGTCAGACCGAGCTCGGCCAGGAACGGCCGGTAGGCCCGGTTGAAGGCATGGGCGGCCGAATAGACCGCAAAGCAGATCTGTTCGTCGATACCGCGTACCAACCGCGAATTCGCATCCTTCGTCATGTCCTTGCCGTCAGTTGCCCGCATCGTGGCTCCTCAGTCAGGGGAAGCAATCCGATCGGATTGGAACAACTCGCCCTCAAAACAGTCTCCCCTGCCATGGAGCCAAGATACTCTTTCATCGCGCCGTGCGCCGCCGGTTCACGGAAATTTGAATTGCAAGCAATTAGATTGTGCACAATCTAATTCGCATCGACCACGGCGGACGACCGCCCAGCAAGGAGAGCAGCGATGAAGATCCTCTACACCGCCCATGGTTCCGCGACGGGCGGCCGCGAAGGCCAGGCC
>JAEXUU010000413.1 GCA_023452965.1 Pseudomonadota bacterium
AAGGCCATGACCTCGCGCCAGGGGAAGGGAGCCGCCGCCGGCGCGCCTATGGCACCGGCGGCGACGGAGGGCGCGCCGGCTCACCTTCGCCGGCGGGAGCAAAAGTCGCGTCGAGCAGGCCTATCGCAGCCGCGATGGCGCCGTTCAGCCCGCCGTCGAAGGCGAGCGCCGCCACCGCGTCCTCGGAGAGCGCGCCGCCGCCTCCGCGCAGGCCAGCCCCGAGGATGCGGATGATGTCGCGGGACGACAGCTTGCCGGTGGCGAAGCGCTCGCCCAGGGCCGGAAGACTGTCGACCGAGAATGCATTCTCCAGCTCGGCGAGCGCACCCAGCGTCAGCCGCATGGGCAGCGCCCTGCCCTCGACCATCAGGGCGACCTCACCCCGGTAGCGATTGACCATGCCGGGCCTCCTCAGGCGAGCGTGAAGACGAGCTGACCGGCCGATTCCAGCGACAGCTCGAAAGTGACCTCGGCGGCATGGTCGCCGCGATATTCCAGCGTCGAGATCTGGAACGAGCCGGTGATCACGCCGAAATCCGGCACGAACACCTGCCAGTCGCGGATCGTGCCGTCGAAGAAGATCTGCCGGACCAGCGCATCCGAGGCCTCGTCCTTGAAGATGCCGGCGCCGCTGATGCTGGCCCGGCGCATGCCGGCCCCCGCCAGCAATTCACGCCAGCGCCCGGCCGACTCCGCATGGGTGACGTCGACCGCCTCCGCATTGAAGGCGATCTGCCGGGCTCGCAGCCCGGCGACGGTGACGAAGCTGCCGCCTGCATCCGCCGCCTTGAGCAGCAGGTCCTTGCCTTTCTGGGCCGGCATCGGCTGTTCCTTTCCAGTGTTCTCAAAGGGTTTCGGTGACGGCGCGGAAGCGCAGCGTCACAGTCGGAAGCTGGCTCCTGGCATCGCGGGCGAGCCGCGACGACAGCCAGGTCAGGTTGATCAGGCGGTGCCCGTCGAGCCCGAGCGGCGCGCCGTTCAGACTGGCGACGACAGCGGCGGCCGCCTCCAGAGCCTGACGTGCGGACGCGCTTTCGCCGGCCCAGACGACCAGGCCGAAGCGCTGCTCGCAGCCGGAATCGCTGCCGGTAGACCAGTCATCGGCCTCGACCTCGCCCTGGACGAGATAGACGCCCTTCGCGGCGCGCGGCGGCTCCTCATGGAGGCGGCCTGCGCCGATCAGGGCGGTCAGGCCCGCATCGGCGGCCAGATGTGCCTGGACGGCGCGGCGCAGGGAAAGAACCGCTCCGCTCATGGACGAACCTCCTCGGCCAGGCAGACAAGGCGCCGCCGCGCACCATCGGGGTCGGCGACGACACGGATCTCGAAGACCTGAGTGGCATCCCGCAGCCGCTGGCCGGCATCGACCCCCGCCCGCCAGCGCAGGCTGATGCGATGGCTGAGCGCCTGCTCGGGGCGTCCGGCGCGCCAGCGCTCCTCGCCGGACAGCCATTCGACCTGGGCCCAGACCGCTGCGACAAGGGCATAGCCTCGCGTCTCGCCGCCGATCCCGTCGGGCGTGCCGACCGGACGCTCGAGCAGCAGGCGGCGGCGCATCGTGCCGCCCGGGCTTCGCATCGACCTTTCACTCATCGCCGACTCCGTCACAGCTTCAGGCGGCGATAGGGTGCGAGCAGCGCCGCAATCTCGGCCGGCAGATGCGTAGCGTCGCGGCTGACAACGTCGCCGCGATGCTCGAACCAGCGGCAGGCCAGCCGCAGCACCGCCTGGCGCAGAGGCGCCGGCACCAGATCGCGCGTCGTCCCGAAGCCGGCGACGACATCGATCTCGATCGCCGCCCGGTCGCGGCCCGGCACCGGCACGGTCCCGGCGACGGTGATGACAGGCGGGTCCGTGCCCTCGATCAGGGCAAGCGAGGCCTGCAGCACGACTTGCGCGCCGCCCGCAGCGTCATAGACCCGCGCTGCGATGATGCGACCGACCGGCGAAAGCGGCAGGCGCAGCTCCCCACAGATCGGCCAGCGGTCGAGGACGAGGCGCCAGCTCTGGTCGATCAACATCCGGCCCGAAGCTGCCTCGACCATCAGGCGGGCGGCCGTGATCAGCGTCCCGAGCAACTCGTCCTCGTCGGACGCCAGGAGCCGCAGGAAATCCTTGGCCTCCGCCAGCGAGACCGGCTCGATCGCCGGCGGCGCGATGGCGAGCGGCGTCATGGTGACCGAGATCATGCCCTCTCCCTTTCCGGGGTTTGAACGGAGCGGCCGATGCGCTATCCAGCGCCCTCCCAACAGGAGGGCGCCATGCGCGGCGGCACAGCGAAATGGTTTGCCGGACTGGCGGCTGCGGCGTCGGCGCTGCTCACGCTGCCGGCCTCAGCGGTCGTCGGCGGACGAGATGGCGGGCCGGAGGCGGGCTCCACCCTGATGGTCCTCAACGCGCGCGGCGGCGTCTGCACCGGTATCGTGCTCTCGCGGCGCGCCATCCTGACCGCCGCGCATTGCGCCGATGGGCGCACCGATCTGCGCATCCATTGGCGAGAGGGCGGCGAGCCCGTCCTGATCGAACCGGCGGCGATCACGCTGCATCCGGAATTCAACGCGAAGGCCGTCGCGGCCAGGCAGCGCTCGATCGACCTCGCCCTGGTGCGCCTCGCAGCCCCGCTCCCGGCCCGCTTCTCAGCGGCCTCGCTGGTCGACGGACCGCTGCCGCGCGCCGGGACCGCGATCACACTCGCCGGCTACGGCGTCTCGCGCGAGGGCGAGGCGAAGACCACCGGCATCTATCGCTCCGCCGCGCTCGCGACCGTCGAGCCCTATGGCCCGGGCCGGATCCTGATCTGGGCCGCCGACCCCGCCGGCGGCGGCAAGCGGCCGGCAGCCGGCGCCTGCCAGGGCGACTCCGGCGGCCCGATCCTCGATAGCGAGGGCGGCATCGTCGCCGTCACCAGCTGGTCGACCGGTCCAACTGGCAAGCAATGCGGCCTGCTCAGCCAGGGCGTTCTGGTCGCTCCGCAGCGCGGCTGGATCGACCGGACCCTGTCGGGTTGGGGCGAAAGCGTCGACTGGACAGCGAAACGCTAGGACGCAATGCGATTGACGGGATCAGGATTTCGCTTACCCCCGGCTCCGCCGGAGGCCGGCGCGACGAACGGGCACTGGACGGCGCCGCAGCAAACCATAAAGTGACGTCATGGCCGCAACGACATCGACCGCAAACCTTTTCGGCCGCCCGCTGACGGCGGCGCTCGTGCTGCTTACGGCAGCGCTGCAGGCCGCCCCGGCCGAAGCAGTGGTGGGCGGCGTGAAGTCGCGCTCGGCCGATGGCGTGCGCGCCTCGACCCTGCGGATCGAGACCAGCCGCGGCGAGCTCTGCTCCGGCGCCGTGATCTCGACCGAGCTGATCCTGACCGCGGCGCATTGCCTGATGACCGGCGGCTCGGTCCGCGTCATCAGCCTGGACCGCCGTTTCCGCAGCCGCACCCACGCCGTCGCCGCCGTGCTGCCGCACCCGACCTTCGTGCCCGGCACGACGCCGCGCACCCAGCCGGGTGCCGACCTCGCCTTGATTCGTGTCGCCACCCCGCTTCCGGCCGACATCGAGCCGCTGACGCTCGGCGGCGGCCTCTGGCAAGGCGAAACGGTGACCATGGCCGGTTTCGGCCTGGCCTCGGAGAACAACAAGCGCACCGCCCGAACCCTGCGCGAGGCGACGCTGGTCAACGCCGGCAACTACACCACCGCCAATACCGTCAAGGTCGCGGTCGACACCGAGAACCGCGGCGAGATCCCCGGCGCCGGCGCCTGCCGCGGCGATTCCGGCGGCCCGGTGTTGCGCGGCCCGCCGGGCTCGCGTGATCTCGTCGGCATCGTCTCCTGGTCGAGCGGGCCGCTCAGCTCGCGCGTCCGGCTGATCTGCGGCGGATTCACCGCGATCACCCCGATCAGCGAGCACCGCGCCTGGATCAGCGAAGCCAGCGCCCGCCTGCTCAACTTCGGTGACGGGTCGCAGCAGGCTCGCGGCGAGGCGAGCCCGAGCGCCAGCTACAGCTGGTGGTTCGGCCGCTGAACCAAGGTCCGGCGGCCTCTCACCTCAGGCGGAGAACTTCAACCCCTTGATCGCGGCGAAGTCCTGCACGCCGCCGCCGACACGCTTGGTCGTGTAGAACAGCACGTGCGGCTTGGCGGAATAGGGATCGCGCAGAATGCGCACCCCGGCCCGGTCGACGACGAGATAGCCGCGCCGGAAATCACCGAAGGCGATCGAGACCGAATCCGTCGCGATGTTCGGCATGTCCTCGGCCTCGACGACCGGGAAGCCGAGCAGGGTCGCCTGCGCGCCTGCCGCGGCCGGCGGCTGCCAGAGATACTGGCCGGTCGTGTCCTTGAACTTGCGCACAGCCGCCTGCGTCTTGCGGTTCATCAGGAAGCTGGCGTTCTGGCGGTAGCCGGCCTTCAGCGTATAGACGAGATCGACCAGGATGTCGGCCGGGTTCGAGGCGGCGAAAGCGCCGGCGACGCCGGTCTTCAGCGTGCCGATACTGCCCCAGCTCCAGCTGGCATCGGCCACAGTGGGATAGGCCAGGAAGCCCTTGGGCTTGTCGACGCCATCACCTGAAACGAAGGCTGCCCCCTCCTGCTCGGCGAAGGCGCTCTCGACCTCCTCGGCGATCCACTGGTCGATATCGACGATCGCGTCGTCGAGCAGGGTCTGGGTCGCCGCCGGCATGGCGTAAAGCTCCATCGCCGGGAAAGAGAGTTCGGCCAGCGCCGGCGTGCCGGTCTGCGGACGCGCCGCCGTCTCCGCCACCCAGCCCGAGGCCGGGCCCGTGGTCGAGAACGCCTTCTTGTAGGTGCCGGAGGAAATAGTGCGCACCGTCGCCAGCGAACGGATCGGCGAGACTGCGGACAGGCGGCGCAGGATCTCGCTCTCGACGGTCGAGGGCGCGAGATAGCCGCCGTCGGGTCCCGACCCGGCGGACAACGCCTTGCCCTCGAGCTGCTTCAGCCCGGCCGCCTCGCCATGGCGGACATAAGAGGCGAAGGCCGCCTTGTGCTCGGCCACGGCCGGGTCGCGTTCCTCGCCCGCACCGAGCGCCGGGCGCCGGGCATCGAGCGCGAGCCGGTCGAGACGGCGGCGCGTCTCGTCGAGCGCGCCGTCGAGCCGCACCAGCTTTTCGCTGGTCAAGACGTCGCCGCCCATGCGGGTTTCGAGTTCGGCCAGGCGCTCATCATTGGCAGCGCGGTAGGCCTCCAGCGTGTAGCGCAAATCGTCATAGGCGAGCGCGATGTCGCCCGTCGCCTTGGTCTCGGGAGCCTGGTTCGACACGGTCATGGGTTCTCCTCGCATGGTTGGCCCTCGGAAATGAGCGGGTGGTTGCGGGTTCAGGACAGGAAAGCGGGTGAAAGCGGGCGCGCCGTCTTCACCACCGCGACACGGGCCTGCGGCAGCATCGGGAAGGTGACGAGCGAGATTTCCCAGAGATCGACCTTCTCCAGCCGGCGCAGGCCGGTGCGCGGATCGGTGCGGGCCCGCTCGGAACGGAAGCCGATCGAGAGCCCGTCGATCGCGCCGTCGCGCATCAGCGCGTGGATCTCGCGGGCTCGGGCTACAGCGAGCGAAAGCCGGCCACGGACGTGGAGGCCGCGCGAATCCTCGCGCAGCTCGATCCAGCGCCCGATCGGCTCGGTCGGATCATGCTGCCAGAGCAGCTTGACGCCGCCGGGCCCGCGCCGCGCCAGGCTGTCGCGGAAGGCACCGGGCTCGACCACGTCCTTGCCGAGATCGGCGATGCGGAACAGGCTGGCATAGCCCTCGAAGGCGCCGTCCGGCTCGATCCGGGTCAGTGGCCGCGACAGGAACTTCGCCTCCCTGGCAATGGGAGCGCCCCTTTGTGCGAACGTCATCGCCCGCCCTCCTTGCCGGAGCGAGCGCCGCCGTCGAGGCGCCCCAGCGTCTCGAAGAAGCGCCCGAAAACCTCGCGCGGCGGACCGTCGCTACGTGGCGCACGCGTCCCCGCCGCCGGCCGGCTGATGGCAGGCGCTGCCCGGGACGGCGATTTCGCGCCGGTCTTGCTCATGTCTCGTCTCCCTCGTAGCGGGCATTGAAGCGGGCGAACTCGCGGACGAAATCGTCGAAGCGACGGTTTGCGGCGACGAGCTCGCGCAGGACGAAAAGCGCGAGCGCCGAGGCGCATAAGGCCCAGAGCAGCAGAGCGAGATGGCCGAGGTCGCCGCGCGCGACGATGCCGCCGGCTGCCTGTTCGATGAGGTTCATGACGCCTCCTCCCGGCGGCCATAGCCGACCGCCTCGCGCTTCTCGTCGGTGCTGAGGAATTCTGCGGCCGAAACCCGCCGCCAGAGCGACTCCCGCTCCTCCGCGAGCGCCTCGATCGCGTCGAGATCGGGCTCGAGCGAAAGGTCGTCGCCGAAGGCCGGGCCGAGCCATTGCGCCAGCGACTGCGCCGTGCGCCTGACCAGCGGGATCAGGGTCTGGCGCCAGAAGGCCCGGTTGGCCTCGGCGAAGTTCGCATGCGTATTGTCGC
>JAEXUU010000011.1 GCA_023452965.1 Pseudomonadota bacterium
CCCCGCTCGCGGGCTACGACACGCAGGTCGCCAATGTGAACGCTGCGATCCGCAGCGCCGTCGCGGATGCGGTCGCGCGCGGCCAGAATGTCAGCCTCGTCGAGATGCCGAGTGTCACCCTGTCCGACCTGTTCGACGGTATCCACCCGACCGACACGGGCTATCGCGAAATGGCGGACTACTGGACGGCGGCCTTCCTGGCCAACCCGCCCGCTGCCGCCGCCGGCACGGCGATCGGAGCCGCGGTGACCACGGTTGTCGGATCGGCCAACAACGATCTCCTGATCGGCGATGCCCGGGCCAACGAGCTCTCGGGTGGCGCGGGCGCCGACTGGATCAGGGGCGAAGGCGGAAACGACACCCTGACGGGCGGCGCCGGCCGGGACAGCTTCGTCTTCGCGCCCGGCTTCGGCCAGGACACGATCCGGGACTTCGTCCGCGGCGAGGATATCCTCGACTTCCAGGCCTTCGCCTTGAACGTCAGCGACTTCGCGTCCTGGCGTCAGACGCACATCACCGCTTCAGGCGCCGACGCGATCGTGACCATCGAGCCCGGCCATAGCGTGACGCTCACCGGCGTCTCCGCCACCGCACTGCAGGCGAGCGATTTCCTGTTCGTCTGACGCGCTCGTGCAGGCAGCCGCAAGTCGGCGGCAGCTCTCGGCAAGCTCGGCCCCGATCCTGCCGAGCCGCCGCGGCTCACCTCTCCTTGAAGGCCTTGGCGATCTGGTCCCTCAGTGGCTTCAGGATGTATTCGAGCGGGGTGCGGTCCTCGGTCCTGACGAAGACGTCGGCCTGCATGCCGGCGCCGACACGATGCGGCGCAAGACGGGCGAGTTCCTCCGGGGCGACACTGACCCGGACCGTGTAGAAGGCGGCGCCGGTCTGCGGGTCGCGGCTGGTATCGGCCGAGATGCGCGAGACCTTCCCGTTCAGCTCCGGCGTGGTGCGCTGGTTGAAGGCGTGGACCTTGACCAGCGCGGCCCGCCCGAGGGCCAACTGGTCGATATCCGACGGCAGGATGCGGGCTTCGACCTCGAGCCCCTCCTCGACCGGGACGATCATCATCACCGGCTCGGCCGGGGTGATGACGCCACCCACGGTATGGACCGCCAGCTGATGCACGAAACCGGCACTCGGCGATCTGATCTCGATGCGCCTCAGCTGATCCTCGGCCGCAACGCGGCGCTCGACCAGCTCCGCGCTGCGCGCCTGGATCTCGCGCAACTCCTTCATCACCTCCTCGCGCAGCGCATCCTCGATCTGGATGATCTGGAGCTGCGTCTCGCCGATCCGGCTTTCGGCCTGGGCGACCGCGGCCAGCAATTGCCCTTTCTGGCCCTCGAGGTTTGCAGCCTCCCGCTCCAGCACCGCCTTGCGGCTCAAGGAGACGAGGTTCTTCTCGTAGAGCCCCCTGACGCCGAGAAGCTCCTCCTCGATCAGGATCGCCTGGCGATCCCTCGCCTCCTGCTGGGCCCGGTGACCGGCGATCAGATCCTGGAGCTGGCTGACACGCTTGATGAGCTGTGCCTTCTGTCCTTCGCGCGACGAGCGTCGCGCCTCGAACAGGGCCTGCTCGGCCGCGACGAGCTCGGCGATCTCCGGCTCAGGCAGCCGGCCGGCCAGTTCCGCCGCGACGACGATCGCCTCGCGGCGGTCACGTTCGGCCTGGAGCCGGCCACGCCGCGCCGCGAACTCGTCGAGCTGCTTGGTGATGACCTGGAGGTTGGCGCGGGTGACGGTGTCGTCGAGCCGGATCAGGACGGCGCCCTGCTCGACACGCGCACCCTCGCGGACCAGGAGCTCTCCGACGACACCTCCGGTCGGGTGCTGCACCTTCCTGACATTGCCGTCGACCACGAACTGGCCGGTCGTGACGACCGCACCGGAGAGCGTGGTGGCGACGGCCCAGACGCCGACCGTCCCGGCGAAGAGGGCGATGCTGGCGCCGCCGATCACGGATAGACGCCGCAACGCCTGCCGGAAGTCGGATCTGTCCTGTCCGGTGGCCTTTGTCATGACGCCACCGTCTGCCGTTGCACGCTGGCCAGGCCGCCCTGCTTCAGAACCCGCTGGAGGATGTCCTCCCGCGGGCCGAAGGCCTGGATACGGCCCTCCGCGATCAGCGCGATCTGGTCGACCCCGGCGATCGCGGTTGGGCGGTGCGTCACGACGATGACGATGCCGCCGCGAGCGCGAATGCCCCTGACGGCTGCGGTCAGCGCCTCATCGCCGTCATGGTCGAGGTTGGAATTGGGTTCGTCGAGCACGACCAGGAAGGGATCGCCGAACAGTGCCCGCGCCAGGGCGATCCGCTGGCGCTGGCCGCCCGAGAGGATCGAGCCGCCCTCGCCGATGCGGGTGTCGTAGCCATTCTCGAACCTCAGGATCAGCTCATGCGCTCCGGCGGCGCGCGCCGCCGCGACGACCGCCTCGTCCGGAGCA
Source organism: Pseudomonadota bacterium (assembly GCA_023452965.1). Next base: position 2,446 of record JAEXUU010000011.1, read on the forward strand.
TCGGGCTGGAAGCGGGCGATGTTCTCGGCGACGGTGCCGTCGAAGAGCTCGATGTCCTGCGGCAGATAGCCGATATGCTGCCCGAGTGCGCTCCGGTTCCACTGGTCGAGCTCGGCCCCATCCAGCCGAACCGTGCCTTTGAGCGGTCGCCAGACCCCGACCAAAGCGCGCACCAGGGTCGATTTCCCGGATGCGC
>JAEXUU010000493.1 GCA_023452965.1 Pseudomonadota bacterium
AGCATGATCTCGTCGCGCAGCGGCGGCAGAGGCGCGTCGGCGGACAAGGCTCCGGCAGCGGTCGCCATGGCTAGAGCCCGGCCCATTGCCGCAGCGCCGCGAAGGGGCGGCGGAACAGGGCATAGGCCAGCGGCACAGGCTCACCATAGATCCTCGCCGTGCCCTTGAGGCCGATCCGCGGCTGCTCCTCGCCGGTCAGCCGTGCCTTCAGGCGATAGGCCAGCACGCCGTCCGTCCCCTGGATCGCCTGATAGGAGGACTGGCTGAGGACCGCATCGAGCGGCCGCTCGGGCGCGATGTTGAGGAAGAGGCGTAACGGCGCATCGTCGTCGAGCTGGATGGCATCGGCGACGGACAGCCTCGCCTGGATCTCGACTTTCGCCGGGTCGGCGACGACGAGGACCCTCTCGCCGATGGCGACCGGCCGTCCGAGCCATTCATTGGGATCGTCGAGCACGGCGACGCCGCTGCGCGGCGCCCGCACTTCGATGCGCGCCAGCTGCTCGCGCAGATAGGCGATCTCGGCGCGCTGCTGATCGAACTTGCCCTGCAGCATGGGCAGCGTCGAACGCACCTTCTGGTCGACGACGGCAAGCTGCCTGGCCTGCCGCAGCTCGAGCTCGATCGCCTGCAGGGCGCCATTGGCGACGTCGAGCTGGTTGGTCAGGCGGCGATCGTCGAGATTGAACAGCACGTCGCCCGCCGAAACGGGCTGGTTCGGCTTGACCAGGATCCGGTCGATCACCCCTTCCAGAGGCGCGCGGATGACCGCCGGCTCGCGCGGAACAATCTCGGCTGGCGCCAGCGCCGTCTGCCGCACCGGCAGGAAGGCCGCGAGCAGAACAAGCGCGGCCGCTCCCGCACCGATCAGCCGTTTCCGGCGGGTGGCGAGGCCGAGCGAGCGCCCTGCCAGACCGCGAGGGCGTTGCGCGGCAAGGGCATGCCCATAGGCATCGAGCAGGAAGCCGAGCAGTTGCCGGTCGCCCTCGTCGAGCTCCGTCTCCCGTCCAAGGACGAGGACATCGGCGCCGTGCCCGAGCGGCAGCCAGACCAGATAGGGCGGCAGCCATTCCGGCCAGTCCTGCCGGTTGGCTTGCGGCACATCCCCGGCGGTCAGCGTGCGCGGCCCGGACGCGTCGGAGCGTGCGATCGCGCCGAAGAGCTTTTCGAGCCAGGCGACCATCGGTGCATTGCGCTCGACCGTCGCGATCCCGGACATGGACAGGATCCGTCCTTGCGGCGCGCCGCTCCAGAGGAAGGCTTGCCGGTAGGGGACCAGCCCAAAGGTCTCGTTCGCGATCAGGAAGGCGAGCTCGTCGCCTTTCGCCGCCCGCGCCCTCCGTTCGAGCTGCAGCAGCAACGAAAGCCGGAGCAGCGGCGTCGAGGACTGGCTGTTCATGGCGCGCGGGGGGGCGCCGTCAATTGGGCAATGCCGCTCATTCCGGCGACCAGCTCGGCATGGGCGCCCATGATCGTGCCGTAGAGCTTCACGGTCTGGCTCACTGGGTCGATGCGCGGCACGATGCGCGTCACCTCGGCCGGATAGTCGCGCTGCAGCTCCTCGATCCGCGTGGTGAACCGGGTTCCGGCCTTCAGCCAGGCAATCCAGCGCGACGGCACGAGCAGCTCGATCTCGAGCTCGCGCTCGTTGAGGATGTCGGCCAGCGGTTCGCCGGCGGCGACGTATTGATGGCGCTTCACCCGCAACTCGGCGATGCGGCCGCTGAACGGGGCGTGCACGATGCAGCGGCTGACGTCCTTGGCAGCCATTTGCTGCTCGGCCTTGGCGGCGTCGAACTCTGTTGCCGCCAGATCGACGTCGATGCGCCCCACCGCCTTGCGCTGATCGAGCAGGCGGATCGCCTCCAGCTTGCGTTCGGCGCCGTTCACTTTCGCGTCGGCGAGCTGGAGCCGCGCCCGATAGGAATCGCAGTCGAGCGAAGCGATCTCCTGCCCCTTCTCGAAGGCCTCCCCTTCCCGAAAGGGCAGCTCGCTGATCTTGCCGGCGATCTCGCTCGACAGAATGGTCGCGTGGCGCGGGGTGATCTGCACCCGGACTTCGACGGCAGACTCGGCCGCAGCCGGCCGTACCGGCGCAAGGCCCGACAGCAGCACGGTCGCAACGACATAGCACGGCAAGCGTGCCGCCCGGCCGGCCTGCTCCCGCGCGGGCCGGTCGCGATCCGGTCGCGGCAAGGCCATCTAGAGCGCGTTGGCGACGGTCGTCGTGCCCGGCTTCGCCGGCTGCTCGACCTCATCAAGGCGCGGAACCGCGATGCGGCCGGCCCGCCACTCCTCGTTGCGGCGATTGATCTGCGCTGTCAGCTCGCCGAGATCGCGGCCAAAGGCTTCGGCCGGAACCGGATCGAGGCCGAGGCTGACATTGATCGCGGCATGGGCATTCTGCAGATCGGCATAGGCGCGGTGCCGGCGCAGCTCGGTCAGCGCCGAGGCGGCCTTTTCGCGGATCGCATCGAGCTCGGAGGTCGTCTGGGCCTCCTGACCATCGCGTGACAGCTGGGCGATGCGCCGGTTGATGGTCGAGATGGAATTGAGCCGCTCATAGCTCTTCCGCGCGATCTGGTATTGCTGGGCGGAGACTTGGACCTGTGCGAGGACTGCCATCGTCGTGGCCAGTCGCCGGGTTTCGGAGATCTCCGACTGGACCTCGTTGAGCTGGCTGATCTTGGGTTAGTTGGTCACGATGCGGAGCAGGTTCGCGGCAACGCGCACCCCGCCTTCCTGCCAGTTGTTGAAGAGCAGGTAGCTGTTGCTGTCGTAGTTCAGGGAGCCGAGCAGCGTGACGCCTGGCACGAGGCGCAGCAGGGCGCGATGGCCTTCATTGCGGACGATGCGGGCGTTGTAGCCCTCTTCGCGGAGCTCCGAGCGGTTGACGAGGGCGACGCGCTCCATCTGCTCGACCGAGAGGCCGAAACGGCCGAGGCCGGGAAGCGCGGCGGGAACCGCAAGCTTGTAAGGCGCGCCGGGGCGCAGGCCCATCAGCTGCGCGAGCTGGGTCTTGGCGATGGCGAGTTGGTCGTCCACGGCCTCGAGCTCCTGGATCAGCTCGAGCAGATCGCGCTGGTAGCGCAGGGCCTGCTCCGGCTTCTGCTCGCGCTCGGCTTCCATCTGGCGCGAGGCGCTCTGAGCACGCCGGGCTTCGGCGAGGACCGCGCGCAATTGCGGCCGGACGCGCTCAGCCGCCACCGCGACCCAATAGGCGTTGCGAACCTGCTGGAAGACATTGTTGACGACCCGGCGCCGCTGCTCGTCGGCTATGTTGACCCGGTCAGCCTGTTGCTTGGCCTGCAGGTAGCTCAGGCCGAAATCGATGACGTTCCAGGACAAGGTCAGGTCGGCGAAGACGCGGTCACGGTCGACCGAGGTCGTCTCGAAATTCGACGGCTGCACGATCCCGTTGCGATAGCTGGCGCTCGAGCTGACGAGGGCCTTGTCGCGCCCCGCATAGCCGGCATTCGCCGTCAGGTTCGGCAGCATGTCGAGTTTCGTCAGGTCGAGCTGCTCGCGCTGCAGGGCCGAATTGAACATCTGCAGGCGCGTGTCGAGATTGTAGCTGATCGCACGCGCCTGAGCCTCCGCCAGCGTCACCGGGCGGGAGGGCAGCGGGCTGTTCGCGCCGATGGCGCTGAGGTCGAGGGTAGCTCGCTTTTCGTTGTCGGCCTGAGTGAAAGGTTCGGGCTGAGCGATAC
>JAEXUU010000537.1 GCA_023452965.1 Pseudomonadota bacterium
GGCCTGGCCATGGCGCAGCGCCTGCTCGCCGCAATGGGCGGCGACGTCAAGGCGATCGAGGGCTATGGCAAGGGCTCTATCGTCGGCGCCGCCGGCGAGCTCGAGCACGGCGCGCTTTGGCATGTGCCGGGCGGCTACGCCATGCGCGAGCTGCTTGGGGATGCCAAGTCGATCGTCCCGTCGACCAAGAAGGTCGGCGGCCCCGGCACCCGCCTCGACATCCCCGTCACCCATGTCAACGCATCCTATGTCCGCAGCCATTTCGACGCTTTCGAGATCGGCGTCACCGATGCGCCCAAGGCCGACGAACTGCTGTTCGCGCTGGTGATGACGACCGGTTCGCGCATCCATGCCCGCGTCGGCGGCCTGAAGGCGAGCGAGATCAAGGGCGAGGACGGGCTGAGATGAAGGCTTCGATCCGCAAGATCGTCACCATCCTCGACGAGACCCATTCCGAGATGGGTCGGCCCGTCGCGCCGGCGATCCGCCGCGCGGCGGCGGTGGCGGTGATCGCGAACCCCTTCGCCGGCAAGTACCAGCCCGATCTCTCCGAGCTGATCGAGATCGGCGAGGAGCTCGGCGACCTGCTCGGCCGGCATGCGCTGAAGGCGCTCGGTATCGAGGGCGAGGCCGTGCAGGGCTATGGCAAGGCCGCCGCCGTCGGCGAGGACGGCGAGTACGAGCATGCGGCTGCAATCCTGCATCCGAAGCTCGGCGCGCCGCTTCGCAAGCTGCTCGGCAAGGCGCCGGCGCTGATCCCGTCCTCGAAGAAGCGCGGCTCGCTCGGCGTGGTGCTCGACGTGCCGCTCGGCCACAAGGCCGGCGCCTATGTCCGCAGCCATTTCGACGGCATGGAAGTACGCATCCCCGACGCGCCGCGCGCCGGCGAGATCGTCGTCGCGGTCGCCCTTACCAGTGGCGGACGCCCGCTGCCGCGCGTCGGCGGCCTGACCCATGAAGAGGTCAAGGGCGAGGACGGCCTGCGCTAGAAGCGACCGGCACGGCGCCATCTCGCCACCTCATTGCCGCGATAGCCTCGCTGCGATGATGCCGGCGCGATGGCGCGACCCGGCCGCGGCGCGAGCCGCAGCCCAGCGCGCGGCGCAGATCGGTATCTTCTTTCAACCGATTGAAAACTGGCAGCCTTCTGCGCCATGCTGAGGCAAGGCGAAAAAAGCCGCCAGCCCAAGGTTCAAAAGATCATGCTCGACAAAGCCACTCCGCCGCGCACGCTCAAGCTCAATGCCGCCGACAATGTCGCGGTGGCGGTCGATCCGATCGATGTCGGGGTCAGCGCCGCCGGGGTCACCGCGCTGAAGCGCATCCCGCGCGGCCACAAGATCGCGCTGGTGCCGATCGCCAAGGACGAGCCGATCCGCAAGTTCGGCCAGATCATCGGCTTCGCCACGCTCGACATCCCGCCGGGCGAGTGGGTCCACGAGCACAATACCGGCTTCCACGCCTTCGAGCGCGACTATGCCTATGCCGCCGAGGCGAAGAAGGAACTGATCCTGCCGGTCGAGCAGCAGGCGACCTTCCAGGGCTTCCGCCGCAAGGATGGCCGCGCCGGCACCCGCAACTATGTCGGCATCCTGACTTCGGTGAACTGCTCGGCCTCGGCCGCGCGCTTCATGGCCGAGGAGGTCAAGCGCTCCGGCATCCTCGCCGACTATCCCAATGTCGACGGCGTCATCGCGCTGACCCACGGCACGGGCTGCGGCATCGACTACAATGGCGAGAGCTTCGAGGTGCTGAAGCGCACCACCTGGGGCTATGCCTGCAACCCGAACATGGCAGCGGTACTGGTCGTCGGCCTCGGCTGCGAGGGCTTCCAGATCAAGCGCATGAAGGAGGCCTATGGCGTCGAGGAGAGCGACATCTTCCGCACCATGACGATCCAGGAGACGGGCGGCACCAAGAAGTCGGTCTCCGCCGGCGTCGAGGCGCTGAAGACCATGCTGCCGATCGCCAACCAGGCGGTGCGAGAGACCGTCCCGGCTTCCGAACTGATGCTGGCCCTGCAATGCGGTGGCTCTGACGGCTATTCCGGCATCACCGCCAACCCGGCGCTGGGCGCCGCCGTCGACATCCTGGTCGAGCATGGCGGCACCGCGATTCTCTCCGAGACGCCGGAGATCTATGGCGCCGAGCATCTGCTCACCCGCCGCGCCGCCACCCGCGAGGTCGGCGAGAAGCTCGTCGGCATCATCAAATGGTGGGAGGACTATACCGAGCGCGCCCGGATGAGCATGAACAACAACCCCTCGCCGGGCAACAAGGCGGGCGGGCTCACCACCATCCTGGAGAAGTCCCTGGGCGCCGCCGCCAAGGGCGGCACCAAGACGCTGTCGGCCGTCTATCACTATGCCGAACCAGTGAAGGAGAAGGGCTTCGTCTACATGGACACGCCCGGCTACGATCCGGTCGCGGCGACGGGGCAGGTGGCCGGCGGCTCGAACATCCTCGCCTTCACCACCGGGCGCGGTTCGGCCTATGGCTGCAAGCCGACACCCTCGGTGAAGCTCGCGACCAATACGCCGATCTACGAGAACATGATCGACGACATGGACATCAATTGCGGCGACGTGCTCGACGGCGTCAGCCTCGAGCAGAAGGGCCGCGAGATCTTCGACAAGCTGCTGAAGATCGCCTCGGGCGAGCGCTCGAAATCCGAAGAGCTCGGCTATGGCGATGCCGAATACGTGCCCTGGCAGATCGGCGCGACGATGTGAGGGCGCGCAGTCGCGCGATTTTTTTGGGCGGTCATCCCGGACAAGCCGCGAACCGGCGCCGATCCCGG
>JAEXUU010000648.1 GCA_023452965.1 Pseudomonadota bacterium
CGCTTCCCCCGGCCCGCCACTCCCGTCTAGATTGCCACGTAACACCGACGAGCCCCCGAGCGACGCGTCCAAGCAGCGAACGCCCGAGAAGCGGTCGTCCAAGAAGCAAACGTGCGAGAGCAGCGAGCCTATGACCGAAACCCAGAAATTCGCCCTTGTCACCGGCGGCACCCGCGGCATCGGTGCCGGCGCCGCGCTCGCCCTCGCCGAGGCCGGCTACCGGGTCCTCGCCACCGGCCTCACCGATGAGGAGGTCGCCGCCACGCCGGCCCATGCCGCGATCAGCCACGCCCGGCTCGACGTCACCAAGGACGATCAGGTCGCCGCCATCGTCGCCGGCTGCGAGCGGATCGCCGCGCTGGTCAACTGCGCCGGCATGATCCAGCGCGGCGGCAAGGAGTTCGAGATCGAAGCCTTCCGCCTCACCGTCGAGGTCAACCTCACCGGCACCATGCGCATGTGCGTCGCCGCCCGGGACAAGCTCGCGGCGAGCAGGGGCGCCATCGTCAACACCGCCTCGATGCTGACCTTCCACGGCTCGCCCTTCGCGCCTGGCTATGCCGCGTCCAAGGGGGGCGTCGGCCAGCTCACCAAATCGCTCGCTGCCGCCTGGGCCACGGACGGCATCCGGGTCAACGCGGTCGCCCCCGGCTGGATCGCCACCGAGCTGACGCGGCCTCTGGTCGAGGATGCCGAGCGTTCGGCTCCGATCCTGGCGCGCACGCCGATGAACCGCTGGGGCGAGCCCGCCGATATCGGCGGCGCCATCGTCTTCTTGCTCTCGGATGCGGCGCGCTTCGTTACCGGAACCGTCCTGCCGGTGGACGGCGGCTATCTCGCAGTCTGAGCGCCAGACTCTTCAGCCGGGCGACGAAACGCCGCCCGATCAATGACATGGCCCGCTTTCCGGATTCAGTCTAGGACGGGCCTGAATCGAAAACTCAAGGGTAGAAACGAGCCATGGACAAGGTCAGCCCGATCCCGGTCGCCGCCACGAACGCCGAGCGCTGGACCCCCTATCGCCATCCGCAGCCCAAGGAATCGCCGCCGGAGCTGGTGATCCCCAACGTCATCCCCGAGGATGACCGCGTCTGGGTGCCGGTCGACGACAATGTCTGGTTCCGCCCGCTCTGCCTCTCGGCGACGCGCGGCTACTGGATGAACCTGCTCAAGGTCCGTCGCGCCGGCGTGCTCTCGCGCCATCGCCATCCCCAGCCGGTGCATGGCTACGTGCTCAAGGGCAAGTGGCGCTATCTCGAACATGACTGGGTCGCGACCGAAGGCGGCTATGTCTACGAGGCGCCGGGCGAGACCCACACCCTGGTGGTCGATCCCGATGTCGAGGAGATGATCACCATGTTCCAGGTCAATGGCGCGATGATCTATGTCGACCCCGACGGCAAGTGCCTCGGCTATGACGACGTCTTCACCCGCATCGACAAATGCCGGGCGCACTATGCGGCGAACGGCCTCGGCGCCGATTTCGTCGACCAGTTCATCCGATAAGGGCGTCCTCGCCCGCGTTCCGGCCGCGCCGATGCTGTGCGGCCGGACACCATTGCTGAACGATTTTCCGCGCAATCTGCGGCCCGTGTCGTAGCGGCATGGCGCCGCCGGCCGGAGAACCGTCGATGCGTCTTGCCTTTGCTCTCGTCCTGTCCCTGTCGGCCGCCGTTCTGGCGGGGGCCGCACATGCACAATCAGGTTTCTACACCGCACCGCCGGACGAAATCGCCGCGGGCAAGCCTGGCTCGCTGATCCGGAGCGAGCCGCTGCCGGGCGCGCCGGGCAACGCCCGCGCCTACAGGATCCTCTATCGGTCGTTGGGTCTCGATGGAAAGCCGATCGCCGTCTCCGGCGTCGCGGTCGTCCCGGCCGGCACGGCCCCGCGAGGCGGGCGGCCGGTAGTGGCCTGGGCCCACCCCACCACCGGGGTGCAACCGCAATGCGCGCCCTCTCTCTCCGGCGGAGTCTTCGAGACCATCCAGGGCCTGCGCGCCATGCTCGGCCGAGGCTACATCGTCACGGCGACGGACTATCCCGGCCTCGGCACGCCCGGCCCCCATCCCTATCTCGTCGGCGCCAGCGCGGGCCGCTCGGTCGTCGACTCCGTCAGGGCGGTCCAGCAGCTTCCCGACGCCGCAGCGAGCCGCAGCTTCGCCGTCTGGGGCCATTCGCAGGGCGGTCACGCCGCGCTGTTCACGGGGCTTCTCGCCAGGAGTCTCGCGCCCGAGCTGAAGCTGGTCGGCGTCGCGGCGGCAGCCCCGGCGACCGAGCTCGGCACCCTGCTGGCCGACGACATCGACACCGATGGTGGCCGCAACCTGACGGCGATGACGCTCTGGTCCTGGTCGCGCGTCTATGGCGCCCCGATGGCACAGATCGTCAACGAACAGGCCGTGCCGATCGTCAACGATCTTGCTGCCGATTGCGTCGAGAGCCTGCGGGACGTCGTGCTGCGGCTGTGGCCGACGCGGCAGCTCGAGCGCCGGTTCCTGACCGATCAGAACTTCGGCACGCGCGAGCCCTGGCGCACCCTGCTGGCACGCAACACCCCCGGCGTGACGCCGCGCGGCGTGCCGGTCTATATCGCGCAGGGCACGAGCGACACGCTGGTGCGCCCGCAGGTCACCCGCAACTATGCCCAGACGCTGTGCCGCGCCGGCCGCGCCGTCCAGTTCGATGCGTTGCAAGGGATCGGCCACCTGCCCGCGGCAATCGACAGCGCCGCGACAGCCGTCGCCTGGATGGAGCAGCGCTTCCGGGGCGAACCTGCGCCGAACAATTGCGCGTCGTTGAATTAGCCGTGGCAGCGCCGGGGCATTGCCGTCCCGGCGTCAGCGTCCGAGCTTCGCCAGTTCCACCGCGGCGCGCAGCTCGATATGCGCCAGCACCTCGTCGAGCCGCGGATCGTCCGTGTTCTCCCGCCGCGTCGACAGCATCGCCTTGAGGCGTTCCAGTTCGACGAGCTGAACCCGGCCGGAGAGCAGCGCCGCCTTCAGCCGGTCGAGCCCGTCGAGCAGATCGTGGCCGCGGCGTGCCTGGCGGCGTCGGCGCTCCTGGCCGCCTTCCTCCTCCTGCACCAGCAGCAGGCCATCGAGCGGACCGGCATGGCTGACGGCGGAAGATTGCGTGCTGGCGGCCGTCTCGCGCCCCGGAAGGCTGAAGCTCGTGCCGCTCGCGGCCTTGCCGCGGCTCGTCGCTCCGGTCGAGGTGATGGCTGCGCGCTGGTCGATGCGGATCATGGCGCTCTCGAGGTCGGTTCGAACTGCTGGCTCTTTGACCCCCGCCCGACCCTGGCTCCGTTTTGCCGGCGGCATGGTTAACGAGCGGTAAACGACCCGGCAGGAATTGCCGTGCCCGGCAGGTTTGGACATGCACCCGCCCGGCCGCCGATTAAGCCGGGCATCGTTAAAGCTATGATTAAGAACGGTTTTTGAATTTTCTGGAACTGGCACGCAGTTCGCAAGGCGCTTGTCGTCCGACGACGCTTGAACCCGGTAGCCACATGTTCGCCCTCTTCCCGATCCGCCATTTGCTGACGCAGGCTGCCGCAACGCTGCTCCTCGTCGGCGCGGCGTGGGCGGCGGATCTGGCGCAGGGTCCGGGGCCGGCGCCGGGACAGGCCCGCGCCGGATCGGCGGCGAAGGTCGCCGCAGCCTCGTTCGGCGGCACCCATGGCACCTCGCCCGGCCTCGGCGGCGCGCTCTCGCGCATCAAGGACCTCGCCTCTGTCGAAGGCGTCCGCTCCAACCAGATCCTCGGCTACGGCATCGTCGTCGGCCTCAATGGCACCGGCGACACGCTGAACAACGCCCCCTTCACCAAGCAGTCGCTGCAGGCGATGCTGGAACGGCTCGGCGTCAACACCCGCGGCGCCAATATGCGCACCGCCAACGTCGCCGCGGTGATGGTGACGGCCAACCTGCCGCCCTTCGCCACCCAGGGCACGCGTCTCGACGTCACCGTCTCGGCGCTGGGCGACGCCAAGTCGCTGCAGGGCGGCACTCTTCTTGCGACGCCGCTGCTCGGCGCCGATGGCGAGGTCTATGCGGTCTCGCAGGGGCCGGTTGCTATCTCCGGCTTCTCGGCCGAGGCCGAGGCCGCCAAGATCACCCGCGGCGTGCCGACGGTCGGCCGCATCGCCAATGGCGGCCTCGTCGAGCGCGAGATCGACTTCGCGCTCAACAAGCTCAAGACGCTGCGTCTCTCGCTGCGCAATCCCGACCTCACCACGGCAAGGCGCGTCGCGGCCGCGATCAACGATTTCATCGGCGGCGATTCCGCCGAGCCGACCGACCCTTCGACCATCGTGCTGCAGATCCCGCCGCGCTTCCAGGGCAACATGATCCGGCTGCTGACCGACATCGAGCAGCTCCGCGTCGAGCCCGATCAGGGCGCGCGGGTGATCATCGATGAGCGCTCGGGCATCATCGTGATGGGCCGGGACGTGCGGGTTTCCACCGTCGCCGTCGCCCAGGGCAACCTGACCGTGACGATCTCCGAGGAGCCCCAGGTCAGCCAGCCCAACGAGTTCGGCAACGGCCGAACGGTCGTCGTGCCGCGCAGCAGCGTCAAGGTCGACACCGAAGGCGGCAACAAGCTCGCCCTCGTCAAGGAGAGCGTCACGCTGCGCGAGCTGGTCGACGGCCTCAACGCGCTCGGCATCGGCCCGCGCGACCTGATCTCCATCCTGCAAGCCATCAAGGCAGCCGGCGCGCTGCAAGCTGAAATCGAGGTGATGTAATGAGTGCTGCCCTCGCC
>JAEXUU010000602.1 GCA_023452965.1 Pseudomonadota bacterium
CCTGCGGCTTCGCCTCGGCGGCGGCGGCGAGATCCTCAGCGAACCAGGGCGTGTCGATGCCATTGGTGCGGATGACCAGTTCGCGCCGGCCATAGCCGCCGGCCTTCACGGCAGCGCAGACCTGCTCGCGCGCCAGCTCCTTGGCGTCGGGAGCGACAGCGTCCTCGAGGTCGAGGATCAGGGCGTCGGCGGCGATCTCGCGGGCCTTCTCCAGCGCGCGGGCATTGGAGCCCGGCATATAGAGGACGCTGCGGCGCGGACGGATATCGGTCATCATGTTTCTCCGGATTGAGGGTCGCCGGGTTCGCTGCAGTGCACACTAAGCTGCGCCGCAATGCAATGTCAGTTCTGCGAAAGACGGATGACGGGGGCTGTGATGGGTTGGATTGCGGGTGTCGATGGCTGCAAGGCGGGCTGGATTGCGGCGTTCTGTGACGCTGACTTCGAGAGGCCTCCGGCTATCGAGGTCTTTCGAGATTTCGCCTCGATCTTGAATGATGAGCGCGTACCGGCTGTAGTCGCCGTCGATATGCCAATCGGACTGCCCGACTGGACGGAAGGGCGAGGGCGCGGTCCCGAAGAAGCCGTGCGAAGCATGTTGGGGCGTCTTCGCAATTCCGTCTTCAGCATTCCGTCGCGGTCCGCTGTCTACGCGATCGACAGGCCTGTCGTGGGGATGGACGACATCACGCAATCTCACGCCATGGCTTGTGAAATCGCGCGCCGGACATCGGGATTGCAAGCAGCATTCAGCCGACAAGCGTTCATGATCCTCCCCAAGATTCGAGAGGTCGATTGTCTCCTTCGCACGTCCCAGAAGATCAAGCCGCGCGTCCACGAGATGCATCCGGAAGTCGCGTTCTGGTCGATGAATGGGGAGCGGCCACTTCAGTTCGCCAAGAAGGAGCCAGCAGGTGAGGCAGAGCGCGTGGAGTTGCTCCGGGCGCAAGGGATCGCATTGGCGAGCATTCTGGCTCCGCCTCCCCGAGGCGCTAAGCGTGATGATCAGATCGATGCGCTGGCGGCCCTGGTCGTCGCCGGGCACATCGCCGCCGGGCGCGGAAAGCCCTTCCCCGATCCGCCGGGACGCGATAGCCACGGTCTTCCCATCGCGATCTGGAGTTTCGTGCCGGATCGGCCCGCCTCGCAGGAACCCGCCATGTCTGACCAGCCCGTGCCCCGCCATATGATCGAAGCCGCGGCAGAGCGCATCGCCGGCCATGCCCGCACCACGCCGGTGATGCGGCTCGGCACCGGCGCCTTCGGCTCGCGCGCCGATGTCTCGCTGAAGCTCGAATGCCTGCAGCATGCCGGTTCGTTCAAGACGCGCGGCGCCTTCAACAACCTGCTTTCGCTCGATGTGCCGGCCGCCGGGGTGGCAGCCGCTTCGGGCGGCAATCACGGCGCCGCGGTGGCCTATGCCGCCGGCAAGCGCGGGGTCAAGGCGACGATCTTCGTGCCGGAGATCTCGCCGGCGGCCAAGATCGAGGCGATCCGACGCTTCGGCGCCGATGTCCGCATCGGCGGCGCGCAATATGACGACGCCCAGGCGGCCTGCGACAAGTTCGTGGCCGAGACCGGCGCGCTCAAGATCCATCCCTTCTCGGCCAAGGAGACCATTGCCGGCCAGGGCACGCTCGGCCGCGAATGGCACAGGCAGGAGCCCGATCTCGACACTGTGCTGGTCGCGGTCGGCGGCGGCGGCCTGATCTCGGGCATCGCCGCCTGGTTCGCTGGCACCAACGTCAAGGTCGTCGGCGTCGAGCCGGAAGGCTCGCGGGCGCTACAGGCGGCGCTGGAAGCCAAGGCGCCGGTGACAGTGACGGTCGCTTCGGTGGCGGCGGATTCGCTCGGCGCGCGCAATGTCGGCCAGCTCGTCTACGATGTCAGCAAGGACACGGTCGACCATGTCGCCCTGGTGCCGGATGCGGCGATCACCGAGGCGCAGCGCGTGCTCTGGCGCGATTTCCGTCTCGCGGTCGAGCCCGGGGGAGCGGCGGCGCTCGGTGCCCTTATCAGCGGCGCCTACAAGCCCATGCCCGGCGAGCGGCTCGGCGTCTTGGTCTGCGGCGCCAATGTCGACCTGATGAAGCTCGCCGAGCTGACGGCCTGAGCGGCCGCGGCAGGCTGGACGGCGCCATCCGCTGCGTTGCACAATCGGTTCCAACCGTTCCGGGAGGAATTCATGGCGGATATGTCGACGGCCGATGCCGGCAGAAGCACTGTGGCCAAGACCAGCCCCGGCCGCTTCTTCGAGGATTTCCGGCTGGGCGAGACGATCGTCCATGCGACGCCGCGCACCGTCACGAGTGGCGATGTCACGCTCTATACCGCGCTTTACGGCTCGCGTTTCGCGGTGCAGTCGTCGGACGCCTTCGCCAAGGCGATCGGCTATCCCGGGGCGCCGGTCGACGATCTCCTCGTTTTCCACATCGTCTTCGGCAAGACGGTGCCGGACATCTCGATCAATGCAGTCGCCAATCTCGGCTATGCCGATGGGCGTTTTCTGAAGCCGGTCTATCCCGGCGACACGCTGTCTGCGACCTCGGAGGTCATTGGCCTGAAGCAGACCTCGGGCGGCGATTCCGGCATCGTCTATGTCCGCTCGATCGGCCGCAACCAGCATGGCGAGATCGTGCTGAGCTATGCCCGCTGGGTGCTGGTGCGCAAGCGCAGCCCCGGCACGCCGGCGGCGTTCGAGCTCGTTCCAGAGCTGCCCAAGGCGGTGCTACCGGAAGCCTTGGGCGAGAGTTGCCCGACGCTGGCGCTCGCCGGCTACGATGACGGTCTCGCCGGCTCGCCTTTTCGATGGGGCGACTACCAGGCGGGCGACCGCATCGACCATGTCGACGGCATGACCGTCGAGGAGGCCGAGCACCAGATCGCGACGCGGCTCTATCAGAACACCGCAAAAGTTCATTTCGACGGCTATGGCGCGCGCGAGACCCGTTTCGGCAAGCGCCTGATCTATGGCGGCCATGTCATCAGCCTGGCGCGGGCGCTGTCCTTCAATGGACTCGGCAACGCTTTCCATATCGCCGCGATCAATGCCGGCCGGCATGTCGCACCGCTGTTTTCGGGCGACACGGTCTATGCCTGGAGCGAGGTGCTGGAGGCGGCCGAACTGCCGGGACGCGAGGACGTCGGCGCGCTGCGCCTGCGTCTCGTCGCGACCAAGAACCTGCCCTGCAACGAGCTTCCGTTGAAACAGGGCGACCAGTATGCCGAGGGCGTGATCCTCGATTTCGACTACTGGGCGCTGCTGCCGCGTTGAGGCGTGGCAGCGTGCAGGCGCCGGGTCCGCAGGCCGAAGTTACAGAAATGCATTTCTGTAACCTGGCCTTGACGCTATCGCATTGCAGCAGAGATCGGGTTTCGTTAGAGAGCCATACACTCTAGAACGATACCAAGAGATCGTTCGCCTGCGAGCTCGAAGGTTCGGGAGTCATCAACTTGGCCGAGGTCAAACCGGCGGCGCGGCCGCTTTCGCCGCATCTGCAGATCTATCGCTGGTCCTGGACGATGGCGATGTCCGTCGCTCATCGCGCCACCGGGGCGGCGCTCTATGGCGGCACGCTGCTGGTCGCGCTCTGGCTCATCGCTGCCGCTTCCGGCCCCGGCGCCTATGATACCGCGCAAGTGATCGCCGGTTCGGTGCTCGGCCGGCTCGTGCTGTTCGGCTACACCTTCGTGCTGCTCCACCACATGGTCGGTGGCCTGCGCCATTTCATCTGGGACATGGGCCATGGCTACGACCCGCAGACCCGGATGAACCTCGCCAAGTTCAGCGGCCTGGTCTCCGGCATCCTGACCCTGCTGGTCTGGATCGTCGCCTACGCCGTGCGCTGAGGAAACGCCGATGCTCTCCAAATCGTCGATGCGCACCCCGCTCGCCCGCGTCCGCGGCCTCGGCTCGGCCAAGTCCGGCACCGGGCATTTCTGGCTGCAGCGCGTCACCGCCGTCGCCAACGTTCTCCTGACGATCGCCTTCCTGCTCGTCGTGATCTCGCTGATCGGCAAGCCCTATCCGGCCGCCGTCGCGACGCTGGCGAACCCGCTGGTGGCGATCCTGATGCTGCTCTTCGTGGTCTCGGGCGCGGTGCATATGCGCCTCGGCATGCAGGTCATCATCGAGGACTACATCCACAGCGAGGGCCTGAAGATCCTGGCGGTGATGGCCAACACCTTCTTCGCGATCGCGGTCGGCGCCGCCTGCGCCTTCGCATTGCTCAAGCTCTCTTTCGGAGGCTGAACCATGGCGCTCACCCGTGGCCCCTCGCGGCCGGCCTATACCGGCCAGGCCTACCCCATCACCGACCATAGCTTCGACGTCGTCGTCGTCGGCGCCGGCGGCGCGGGCCTGCGTGCCACCGTCGGCTGCTCGCAGGCCGGCCTGCGCACCGCCTGCATCAGCAAGGTCTTCCCGACGCGCTCGCATACCGTCGCGGCCCAGGGTGGCGTCGCCGCCTCGCTCGGCAACATGGGCAAGGACACTTGGCAGTGGCACATGTACGACACCGTCAAGGGGTCGGACTGGCTCGGCGACCAGGATGCGATCGAGT
>JAEXUU010000681.1 GCA_023452965.1 Pseudomonadota bacterium
ATATCGGCCTGCGCTACTCCGGTACGTTCGGCAAGGATTCCTACGCCAATCTGCTCTTCGGCCAGTCCTACCATCTCGGTGGCCGCAACTCATACGCGACCGGCGATCTGGTCAACACCGGCCTCCAGTCTGGCCTCGATACCCGCAACTCGGATTACGTCGCCCGCGCACAGTACCAGCCGTTCAAGGGCCTGCTCTTCCAGGGCGGAGCGAGGTTCGACGAGTCGAACTGGGAGGCGCAGCGCATCGACGCCTCGGCCTCCTACACGCACAAGCTCTTCTCGACCACGGTCGGCTACAGCCGCTATGAGCCGCAGCCGGAACTCGGCATTCCGCGGCGGCGCGAGGGCCTGAGCCTGAGCCAGTCCTTCAGCTTCGCGCAGTACTGGACCGTTCGCGGTAGCGTGCTGTTCGACCTCGACAAGTACAAGTACGACCGCGAGCGCTATCGCGACGCCTTTGTCGCCAACCAGCTCAATCCGGCGCTTTATACTGCCCCGGTCTATCCCAAGACCGGTCCGTTCCAGACGGCCGGCCTGTCTGCAGGGCTGCGATACCAGGACGAGTGCACCATCTTCGACGTGACCTATACGCAGTCCTATGCCGACCGGCAGGCGGGAGCGAAGGACGACACCCGGACCGTGATGTTCCGACTGGAACTGCGGACCCTGGGCGAGATCAGCTATTCGCAGAATCTCGGCGCGAGCAGTTCGGGCGACGGCGTCGCCAGCAACTGACGAAGCAAAGACGCGGTCTCGCCATCGCTCCGGAGGGAGGCCGCGCTTGCGCAATCATCTTTTGGCCCTGACACAAGGCGACCCCGCCGGGGTCGGCCCGGAGATCAGTCTGATGGCCTGGCTGCTGCGCAGGCAGCAGCGCCTGCCGGCCTTCGCCTATGTCGGCAGCACCACTGCCTTGCAGTCCCTCGCCGACCGGCTGGGCCTTGTCGTCCCGGTACGCGAGGTCGGCTGGCACGAGGCCGAGGCCAGCTTCGACGACGCGCTCCCGGTCATCGCGATCGATAGCGCCCGCTCGGCAGAACCCGGTAGGCCGGACCCGGCAAATGCCGCAGGCGTGATCAAGGCAATCGAAACCGGCGTCTCAGCCGTCAAGGCCGGGCTCGCGGCGGCGCTCGTCACCAACCCGATCGCCAAGAGCGTGCTCAATGCCGCAGGCTTCAGCCATCCCGGCCACACCGAGTTCCTCGCCGAACTCGCGGGACGCGGCGGCAAGAGCGTGCCGCAGCCGGTGATGATGATCTGGTCGGAGGGTCTCGCCGTGGTGCCCGTGACGATCCATGTGCCGCTCTCGGCCGTGCCGAGCCTGCTCACCACCGAACTGATCGTCGAGACCGGAAAGATCGTCGCGGCTGATCTTGCGAAGCGCTTCGGTATCACCCGTCCCCGGCTGGCGCTGAGCGGACTCAATCCGCATGCGGGCGAAAGCGGAGCGCTCGGATCCGAGGACGATGCCGTCATCGCACCGGCGGTCACTGAACTGCGCGCGCTCGGCATCGACGCCAGCGGACCCTACCCGGCCGATACGATGTTCCATGAAAGGGCGCGCGCCAGTTATGATGTCGCGCTCGCCATGTATCACGACCAGGCGCTGATCCCGATCAAGACGATCGCCTTCGACGAGGGGGTCAACGTCACGCTCGGCCTGCCCTTCATCCGGACCTCGCCGGACCATGGCACCGCATTCGATATCGCCGGCAAGGGCGTGGCGCGGCCCGACAGCCTTTGCGCGGCGCTGAGGCTCGCCGCCAGGATGGCGGAGGCCGAGATGGAGACGCAGGCATGAGCGCATCGGATGGCCTTGCCCAGGACGGGCTGCCGCCGCTACGCGAGGTGGTCGAGCGCCATGGCCTGATGGCGCAGAAGGCGCTCGGCCAGAACTTCCTGTTCGACCTCAACCTGACCGGTCGGATCGCGCGGGCGGCCGGGCCGCTCGCCGGACAGACGGTCGTCGAGATCGGGCCTGGCCCCGGCGGACTGACGCGGGCGCTGCTGGCGAACGGCGCCGGACGCGTGATCGCGATCGAGCGCGACCGCCGCTGCCTGCCGGCGCTGGCCGAGATCGCCGCGCACTATCCCGGGCGGCTCGAGGTCGTCGACGGCGACGCGCTCGCCGTCGATCTCTCGCATTTGCTTGGCGGCGGCGAAGCCCGGATCGTCGCCAACCTGCCCTATAATATCGGCACGCCGCTGCTCGTCGGCTGGCTCAGCGCCGAACCCTGGCCGCCCTGGTGGAGTTCGCTGACCCTGATGTTCCAGCGCGAGGTCGCGGAACGCATCGTCGCGACGCCCGATCAGCGCGCCGCCTATGGACGCCTTGCGGTGCTCGCCGGCTGGCGCTGCGAAGCGAAGATCCTGTTCGATGTGCCGAAGACCGCTTTCGTGCCGCCGCCGAAGATCACCTCCTCGATCGTGCAACTCGTGCCCCGGCAGCATCCGGAACCCTGCGACCGCCGGCTGCTGGAGCGGGTCACGCTCGCCGCCTTCGGGCAGCGCCGCAAGATGCTGCGCCAGAGCCTGAAGCCAGTGCTCGCCGAGCCGACGCCGATCGTCGAAGCCGCTGGCCTGTTGCCGACGGCGCGAGCCGAGGAAATCCCGGTCTCGGGCTTCGTGCGCCTCGCGAACGCGCTGGCAGAAGCGCTGTAGGCTGGGAGGCGGCGCGATCAGCGCCCCCCGCCAGCTCCTCAGGCGGTCTGTTCCTCGAGCAATTGCTCGACAAAGCTCGCCATTCCGGTCGCGCGTGCGCGCTTCAGGCGTTCGGCGACGAGGATCGCGCGGACCGATTCATAGGCCGCGCCGAGATCGTCATTGATGATGACGTAGTCGTAGACGCTCCAGCGCGCGATCTCGTCGCGGGCATTTGCGAGGCGTTTGGCGATGACCTCGGGTGCATCCTCGGCGCGCCGCACAAGGCGCGAGCGCAGCTCGGCCATGGAGGGCGGCAGGATGAAGATCGCGACGACGTCGTCGCGG
>JAEXUU010000080.1 GCA_023452965.1 Pseudomonadota bacterium
TCAGCAGGTAGTGCTCGCGGCCGTCCTGGAGCAGGCCGCGCGTCCGCGCGCCATGCATCGGCGCATAGAGGCCGCGCCCGACGGTCAGCCCGCCCGGCAGCATCATGGCTTCCATGTCGATCCGGATATTGTCCCGGTCGGCCGGGCGGAGTTCCAGCCCGCCGACATGGCGCGCGACGAAGTCGTGCACGAAGGCCATCTGTTCCCGGCGCGGGACGTCGTCCGTCCGCAGTCGCATCATCGGGAACGGGGCTGCGGTCACTGCGCTCTCCCGGGGATGATGGCCGGCCGTTATCCTCTATTATCGGATCGATTTCCGCACAAGCGGCGGGCCAGCGCAGGTTGCAGGATGCACGTTGCGCTCCCTGCACCGGCAGCAGGCCGTCAGGCGTGATGCAGGATCTGGCCGAGGAACTTGCGCGTGCGCTCGTTCTGCGGGGCCGAGAAGAACTGCTCTGGCGGCGCCATCTCGACGATCTCGCCGGCATCCATGAAGATCACCCGGTCGGCGACCTTGCGGGCGAAGCCCATCTCATGGGTGACGCAGATCATGGTCATGCCGCTCTCGGCGAGCTCGACCATGGTGTCGAGCACTTCGCTGACCATCTCGGGGTCGAGCGCCGAGGTCGGCTCGTCGAACAGCATGATCTTCGGGTTCATGCAGAGCGAGCGGGCGATCGCGACGCGCTGCTGCTGGCCGCCCGAGAGCTGGATCGGGAACTTCATCGCCTGCTCGGGGATGTGCACCCGCTCGAGCATGACGCGCGCCGCCGCCTCGGCCTCCGCCCTCGGAATGCCGCGCACCTTCATCGGCGCCAGCGTGCAGTTCTCCAGCGCGGTCAGGTGCGGAAACAGGTTGAAGCTCTGGAACACCATGCCGATCTCGCGGCGGACATCCTCGATGCCGCGCAAGCCGGCATGCACCGTGGTGCCGTCGATGACGATCTCGCCGGCCTGATGCTCCTCGAGCTGGTTGAGGCAGCGGATCAGGGTCGACTTGACCGAGCCCGACGGGCCGAAGATCACGATGCGCTCGCCGCGCGCCACCGAGAGGTCGATGTTCCGGAGCACATGGAACTCGCCATAGAACTTGTCGACCTTGCGCATCTGGATGATCGGGGCTTCGTCCGACCTTGCCGCGGGCTTCGTCGCGGTTGCTTCGCTCGCCATCGTTCTTTCTCGTCGCTTGCGTCTTGTGGCGCTGCGCCCGGTGCTTGGCCGGGCGCAGCGTCGTTGTCTTCGAGCGGAAAGGCCCGGATCAGAACTGCGGCATCGGCGGCAGCTTGGTCAGCTCGACGCCGAACCAGCGCTTGTTGATCGCCGAGAGCTCACCGTTCTTCTCGATCTCGGCGATGAACTTGTTGGCGAACTCGGCCAGCGCCGTATCGGCCTTGCGGAAGGCCATGCCGTTGGCCTGCTCGCGCATCGTCAGCTTCGGCTCGATGTTGAGCTGCGGATAGTCCTTGTTGAGCTGGGCGAGGATGGTGTTGCTCGCGCCCATCGCCTGAACCTGGCCGGAGATCAGCGCCTGCAGCGCAGTCGCGTCGTCGTCGAAGCGCTTGATCTGGGTGCCCTGCGGGGCGGCCGCGGTGATCGCGGTGTCCTGCGTCGAGGCGCGGGCGACGCTGATGGTCACCGGCTTCAGATCGTCGGTCGTCTTGATGTTCAGGCTCTTGGGGGCGAGCACATAGATCGTCAGCGAGCTGTAGGGGTTCGAGAACAGAACCTGCTTCGAGCGCTCGGCGGTGATGCCGAAGGTCGCGATCAGCACGTCGACCTTGTTGGTCAGGAGGTAGGGGATGCGGTTCGGGCCGGTGACCGGGACGAGCTCGAGCTTGACCCCGAGCGCCTTCGCCATCAGCGCGGCGACGTCAGCGTCGTAGCCGGCCGGCTGCTGCTGGGCGTCGGTGCCGCCGAAGGGCGGGTAGTCGGTCAGCAGGCCGACCATGAGCTTGCCGCGGGCCTTGATCTCCTCCGGGGTGGCGGCCTTGGCCGGGGCGGTGCCGAGGGCTGCGGCGGCGAAGCCGGCGAGGACCAGTGCGCCGAGGCTGCGGCGGGCGATGGACTTGAACAGGGACATCAGGCGTTTCTCCTCAGATTGCCTTTTTCGGGGTGGGCTTGGGCCGTCGCGCTAGCGCGCGGCGACCAGGAGCTTGCGCTCCATTCGCTTGCTGTAGGCCGAGAGCGGCCAGCAGATCAGGAAGTAGACCAGCGCGACCAGCGCGAAGATCGTGAAGGGCCGGAAGGTGGCGTTGTTGATCACCTGGGCGGCGCGGGTCAGCTCGACGAAGCCGATGATCGAGGCCAGCGAGGTGCCCTTGATCAGTTGCACCAGGAAGCCGATCGTCGGCGGGATCGCGATGCGGATCGCCTGCGGCACGATGATCAGCGCCATCTTCGGGGTGTAGCGCAGGCCGAGCGAGGTCGCCGCCTCCCACTGGCCGCGCGGCACGACCTCGATGGCGCCGCGCCAGATCTCGCCGAGGAAGGCGCTTGCATGCAGCGACAGCCCGAGCGCCGCCGCGGTCCAGGGGTCGACCGACCAGCCGAACAGCCCCGGCACGAAGAAGGCAAGGAAGAGCTGCATCAGCAGCGGCGTACCCTGGAACAGCTTGATGTAGCCGTTCGAGGCGAGCCGGAGCCATTTGAACTCGCTGGTGCGGGCGAGCGCCACCAGCGCACCGCCAAGCGCGCCGCCGAGGAAGGCGACGAGCGAGAGCAGCAGGGTCCAGCGCACCGCGGCGAGGATGAAGATGATTTCGTTGGGTCCAAGTTCACGCATCGTCTCAGACCTACCGGGTTGGCTTGCGCAGGAAGGTGCGCTCGATCGCGGCGAAGGCCGTCCAGAAGAAGACGGACAGGGCGAGATACATGCAGGTGACGATGAAATAGACCTCGAAACTGCGGAAGGTGCGCGATTGGATGTCGCCGGCGACGGCGGTCAATTCGCTCGCCGCGATCACCGAGCAGACGCTCGAATTCAGCATCAGCAGGATGAACTGGCTGGTCAGCGAGGGATAGATCGCCTGGATCGCCGGCTTCAGGATGATGTAGCGGAAAATCTGCAGCGGCCGCATGCCGAGCGATTTTCCGGCCTCG
The DNA here is from genome assembly GCA_023452965.1 of Pseudomonadota bacterium. The sequence goes on from JAEXUU010000080.1 coordinate 3,100, forward strand.
ACTTGGCCCTTCTGGATGCTCTCGATGCCGGCCCGGATGATCTCGATGCCATAGGCGCCGACATTGACGACCAGCGCGATCAGCGCCGCCGTGTTGGACGAGAATTTGAGGCCGAGCTCCGGCAGTCCGAAATAGATCATGAAGATCTGGATCAGGAACGGCGTGTTGCGGATCAGCTCGATATAGCCGTCGATGATCGACACGAGCCATTTCGGGCCCGAGGTCTTGCCGAGGGCCCCTCCGACAGCGACGATCATGCCGATAGCCATCGCCGCGGCCGAAAGCACCAGCGAATTGATCAGCCCGTGCAGCAGTTCCGGCCATGCTTCGAAGACCGACGCGAAATCGAACTCATAGCTCATTCAGCGTGTCCCCTCCGGGGATGAGCAAGTCTTTGCTGTCATTGCGCGCCCTGCTCCTTGTCCTTTGGCGGCGGCCGCCACTTCATCTGCATCGAATCTGAAGGCGGCGAACCTAACTACAGGCGCGGAATCATCAAGCCGCCATCGGCATTGATCACAGTTCCCGTCGCATAGGCGAAGCCGCCGCTTGCCAGACCGACCACGCAGCGCGCGACGTCCTCTCCCTCGCCCCAGCGCCCGGCCGGGATCAAGCCGTCGGCGATGCGGGCATCGTATTTCGCCGCGACCTTCGCGGTCATGTCGGTGCGGATCACGCCCGGCCGGACCTCGAAGACCGGAATGCCTTCCGGTGCGAGCCTGACGGCGAGCGCCTTCGCCCACATCGAAAGGCCGATCTTCGAGCCGCAATACTGGGCCCGGTCGATCGAGACCAGTTCCGTGCTGGCCGAGGTGATGAACACGATCGCCTGATGCCGGTCCTTGCCCTGGCCGATCATCGCCTTGGCGACCTCCTGGCTCAGGAAGGCGGCGCCGCGCAGGTTGACCCCCATGACGAGATCATAGGATTCCGGCGTGATCTCCAGCATGTCGCCGCGCACTGGCGCGCCGATTCCGGCATTCGAGACGAAGAGGTCGAGCCGGCCGAATTCGCGCAGGACGCTGGCGACGAGATCGGCATGGCTCTCGATCGCGGTGACATCGTGCCGCATGAACAAGGTGCGGGCGCCGGCCTCGGCGAAGGCCGCCTTGGCCGAGGCGACGGCCTCGTCCTCGGCGATATCGGTGAAGGCGATGTCATGGCCGGCCTGTGCGAGGGCAAGGCCGATGGCGCGGCCGATGCCGCGGCGTCCACCGGTGATCAGGGCGACGGGACGTGTCATCTCAGGCCCCCCGGTAGCTTGGCGGACGCTTGTCGTTGAAGGCGCCGACGCCTTCCTTGACATCGTCCGTATAGGAGACGAGCGAGGTCGCCAGCGTCTCCATGATCGCGGCGCGGTCCTCGTCCTCGGCGGCGTTGATCAATTGCTTGACCACCATGTTTGCCACCGGGCCGCGCGTCAGCACGCGCTCGGCCACGACCTTGGCCGCTGCCAGCGCGCCACCCTTCTCGACGACCTCATCGACGATCCCGAGCGACAGCGCCGTCTCGGCGGTGATGATCTCGCCGGTGAGGGCGAGGCGGCGGGCGACGCGCCCGCCGAGGCGCTTGACCAGGCGCTGCGTGCCCGACCAGCCCGGGATCATGCCGAGCCCGCTTTCGGGCAGGCCGATCTTGGCCTGGACCTCGCAGATCCGGATATCGGCGGTGACGGCGAGCTCGAGCCCGCCGCCGAGCGCATGGCCGTTCATCGCCGCGATCACCGGCGGCTTCATCCGCGCCAGCTTGTCGAAGACGCGATGGCCGGAGCGGACCCAGCCCTGGCCCATCTCCAGCGGCGAAAGCCCGCCCCAGGCGACGATGTCGCCGCCGGCGCAGAAGGCCTTGCCTTCGCCGGTCAGGATCACGGCGCGCACCGAACGGTCGGCATCGATCGTCTCTGCATGGCGGCCGAGCAGCGCGACCATGACGTCGTCGAGCGCGTTGAGCTTTTCCGGGCGGGCGAGAGTGATGATCGCGAGCCCGCCCGCGATCTCGAGGGTGACGGGATCGCTCATGCGGCCCTCCGGGGAATGGCGAGGCCGAGCAGGGCCTCCTGGAACAGCGCCGCGTCCATCAGCTTCGGCGGCTGCGGCACCAGCAGCGGGAACTCGGCCTGGGCGAGGATGTCGCGCTCGAGGTCGACGCCGGGCGCGATCTCGCTGACGACGATGCCCTCGGCCGTCAGCTTCATCACGCAGCGCTCGGTGATGTAGGTGATGTCCTGGCCCTGGGCGATGGCGCGCGGGCCCGAGAAGGAGATGTGCTCGACGGCCTCGACCAGCTTCCTGACCTTGCCTTCCTTCTCGATGACCAGCTTGCCGTCTGCGATGCCGAGCTTGGCGCCGGCGCTGAAATAGCCGGAGAAGACGATGCGCCGGGCGCGGGCGGTTATGTCGATGAAGCCGCCGGCTCCGGCGGTGACATGCGGGCGCACCCCGAGCTTCGAGACGTTGACCGAGCCCTGCCTGTCGATCTGCAGGAAGGAGAGCAACGACATGTCGAAGCCGGCGCCCTGGAAATAGGTGAACTGGTAGGGCGAGGGCACGATCGCCTCGGCATTGGAGGCGCAGCCGAACTGGAATTCGAGCAGCGGCACGCCGCCGACGGCACCCTGCTCGATCACCCAGGTGACGGCGCCGTGCTGGCCTTCCTCGATCAGGATGCGCGGCACGTTGGCCGAGATGCCGAAGCCGATATTGACGGCGTCGCCATGGCGCAGCTCCTGCGCGACACGCCGCGCGATCACCTTGGCGACGTCGAAGGCCGGGGTCGCGAAGCTCGACAGCGGCCGGGCGATTTCGCCGGAGATCGCGGGGTCGTAGACCGTCTGCGTCGGCTGCATCTGCTCGGGCGCGACGACGATGGCGTCGACGAGGATGCCGGGCACGAAGACCTGCTGCGGCTTCAGCGAGCCGGCGGCGACGACGCGCTTCACCTGGGCGATGACGATGCCGCCATTGTTGCGGACGGAGAGCGCCTGGTCGAGCGGGCCGAGATAGCCCCCCTCGTGCTCATAGGAGAGGTTGCCGCGCTCATCGGCCGTGGTGGCGCGGATGATAGCGACCTTCGGCACGATGCTGCGGAAATAGAGCCAGTCCTCGCCGTCGAACTCGACGCGGCTGACGATCGGCTCGGCAGCGGCGCGCGCGTTCATGGCGCAGCCCTGGTTCCCGGGGTCGACGAAGGTCTCCATGCCGATCTTGGTCAGCACGCCCGGGCGCTTGGCCGCCGCCTCGCGATGCATGTCGAACAGGATGCCGCTCGGCACGTTGTAGGCCGGGATCTCGTTGCCGGTGACCATCTTCCAGATCGCCGGCGGCTCGGCGCTCGACGGGCCGGAAGGGTAGGAGCCGCCGAGGATGCGTGCGAGCAGGCCGGGCTTGGCGAGGTGGTCGATGCCCTTGATACCGGACATGTCGCCGGCGGCGATCGGGTGCAGCGTCGTCAGCTTCTTAGGGTGCCCGCTGGCGTCGAAGCGGCGGCCGATCGCGGCCAGAACCGCATCCGGGCAGCCCAGTCCGGTAGACGAGGAGACGGTGACGATCGCCTCGTCCGGGATCAGGGCGGCGGCTTCGTCTGCGGTGAGGATGCGGGGGAACGCCATCTTGCTTTCGTCCGGTTGTAAAAGGGGGTCAGCCGGCGGCCGTCAGCGCATGCTGATAGGCGCCGCAGGATTCGCGGATCATGAGTTCGGCCGGACCGACATGGCTGGTCGCCGGCGCCGCGCGATTGGTGATGCGCTCGAGCAGCATCGCCGCTGCGCGCTCGCCGAGCCCGACGGCGTCTACCGCGATCGTGGTCAGGGCCGGCGAGACATGCCGGGCCTCGCTGGTGTCGTCGAAACCGACGATGGCGATGTCGCGGCCGACGACGAGGCCGCGCCGGGCGGCGGCGAGCATGGCGCCGATGGCGACGACGTCGTTGTAGCAGACCACGGCGGTCGGCCGGTTTGGCAGGGCGAGCGCCGAGCTCATCGCGCTGAAGCCGCCGTCGCGGGTCGGCATGCATTCGAGGTTCAGGCCGGGATCGATCGCGACGCCGGCCTTCGCCATGGCCTCGCTGAAGCCCTGGTGCCGATCCTGCCGGACCACCATCGAATTCATGCCGCCGAGATAGGCGATGCGCCGGTGCCCGAGATTGAGGAGATGGCGGGTGATCCTGGCCGAGCCCGCGACATTGTCCGGCACCACGGAGCTCGCCGCGACGCCCGGCAGACGGCGGATCGCGACCAGCAGCGCCGTCTCCGGCCCGCTCGCCAGCGCCAGCTCCTCGGCCGTGGTGTCGAGCGCCGGGCAGAGGATGATGCCGCCGGCGCCGTGCTCGCGCATCATCCGCATGACCTGGCTCTGGCGGACGACACTCTCGGAGGTATTCGCCATGAAGGCGACATAGCCGGCCATCTGCAGCACGGTTTCGACGCCGATCGCGAACTCGGCGAAGAACGGGTTGGAGAGGTCGTTGAGAACGAGGCCGACGATCTTGGACTGCGTGTTGCGCAGATTGGCGGCGCCGCGATTATAGACGTAGCCGAGCTCGTCCATCACCTGGAGGATGCGCTCGCGCGTCTCGGGCTTGACGCTGCCGCGGCCGGTCAGGACGAGCGAGACCGTCGATTTCGAGACGCCGGCGGCGTCCGCGATCTCGATGATCGTCACCTTGTCCCTGGGCTGCGCCCCTTGCGGCATCGCTTCGTCCCGTTTGCCCGAAGGCCTTGTTGAATTTGGAACGTTCCATATCAGCGCGCGAGATGTGTGGCAATATCTCTCTTTGAATCGCCAAAAGAATGAATTATAGCGGTCGCAGCAGATAAAATAACTGGAACGTTCCAGTTCGAGAGGATGCGATGGCCGAGATCACCTTGCCCCGGGCCGATGGCGGGACGGAGCGCTACACGCTGGCGCCGGCCTCGCGCTTTCCTCAGGCCCATGCTCCCTCGCGGACACGCACGGTCTTCGCCGCGGCGCATGTCGTTGCAGATCCCCGCAAGCTGAACGAGCCCTGGCGCGTGCCGGCGCTCGACTGGGATGCGACCCTGGCCTTCCGGCGCCATCTCTGGGGCCTCGGCTTCAAGATCGCCGAGGCGATGGACACCTCGCAGCGCGGCCAGGGCCTCGACTGGAACAATGCTGCCGAGCTGATCGCCCGCGTGCTCGCGGAGGCGAAGACCGTGCCGGGTGCCGATCTCGCCTGCGGAGCCGGAACCGACCAGCTCGATCTCGCCGCGGTGCGGACGCTGGACGACGTCATCCGCGCCTATGAGGAGCAGATCGCCCATGTCGAGAAGCATGGCGGCAAGATCATCCTGATGGCGAGCCGCGCGCTCTGCCGGGTCGCGAAGGGGCCGGACGACTATCTTTCGGTCTATGGCCGGCTGCTCGGCCAGTGCCGCGGCAAGGTCGTCCTGCACTGGCTCGGCGAGATGTTCGACCCGGCGCTCGCCGGCTATTGGGGCAGCCGCGATTTCGAGCCGGCGATGCAGGCCGTGCTGACGTTGATCCGCGAGCACGCCGCCAAGATCGACGGCATCAAGATCTCGCTGCTCGATGCCGGCAAGGAGATCACCATGCGCCGGCAGCTGCCGGAGGGCGTCGTGATGTATACCGGCGACGACTTCAACTATGCCGAGCTGATCGGCGGCGACGAGCAGGGCTTCTCGCACGGGCTGCTCGGCATTTTCGATCCGATCGCCCCGGCGGCGGCGGCCGCCTTCTCCTGCCTCGATGCGGGCGACCGGCAGGGCTTCCACGCCATTCTCGACCCGACGGTCACCCTGGCGCGCCGGCTCTTCGAGGCCCCGACCCAGTATTACAAGAGCGGCGTCGTCTTCCTAGCGTGGCTCAACGGCTTCCAGGACCATTTCCGCATGGTCGGCGGCGCTGAATCCGCCCGCGGCATCCTGCACTATGCCGATCTCTTCCGCCTGGCCGATCAGGCCGGGCTCTTCGCCGATCCCGAGCGCGCGACAACGCGGATGGGTCATCTCTGCGCCCTGAACGGCATCGCCTGAGGACGGGAGAAAACCCATGCACGCGCCGCTCCAGGACACAGCGCTCTACCAGCAGATCCGCGACACCGCCCGCCGCTTCGCCAATGAGGTAGTGCGCCCGGCTGCTGCCGAACTCGACCGGGACTCGGCCTTCCCGGCCGAGATCTATCGCCAGATGGGCGAGCTCGGCCTGTTCGGCATCACCGCCGATCCCGAGCATGGCGGGGCCGGGCTCGACACCTATGCCTATGGGCTGGTGATGGAGGAATTGTCGCGCGGCTATGCCTCGGTCGCCGACCAGTGCGGGCTCGTCGAGCTGATCGGCACGCTGCTGACCCGCTATGGCACGGCCGAGCAGCGCGCCCGCCATCTGCCGGACATCCTGCTGGGCAAGACCCGCGTCGCCTATTGCCTGACCGAGGCCGAGGCGGGTTCCGACCTTTCCAATGTCCGCACCACCGCGCGCGAGACCGCCGATGGCTATGTCATCGATGGCGGCAAGCTCTGGATCCATAATGCGCCGGTCGCCGACCTCGGCTTCGTGCTGGCCTCGACCGATCCCGCCGCAGGCCATCGCGGCATGAGCATCTTCATCGTTGACCTCAACGCGCCCGGCGTTTCGCGCGGGCCTAAGGAACACAAGATGGGCCAGCGCGCGAGCCAGGTCGGCGCGCTGAACTTCGACGGCGTCAAGGTGCCACGCGCGGCGCTGCTCGGGCCACAGGGGCGCGGCTTCCACATCATGATGAGCGTGCTCGAAAAGGGCCGTGTCGGCATCGGTGCGCTCGCCGTCGGCATCGCCCAGGCCGGGCTCGAAGCCGCGCTGGACTATGCTCGCGAGCGGCGCCAGTTCGGCAAGCCGATCCTGGAGAACCAGGGCCTGCAATGGATGCTGGCGGACATGGCCAAGGACATCGCCGCGGCCCGGGCGCTGGTCGAACGCGCGGCGCTGCTGATCGACCATGGCGCGCCGGCGACCTCGGCCGCCTCGATCGCCAAATGCTTCGCCAGCGACATGGCGGTGGCGCAGACCGCGAACGCCGTCCAGATCTTCGGCGGCTCCGGCTACATCCAGGGCTTCGAGGTCGAGCGGCTCTACCGCGACGCCAAGATCACCCAGATCTACGAGGGCACCAACCAGATCCAGCGCACCATCATCGCGCGAGAGCTGATCAAGAACGGCGCCGGCGGCGGCGCCTGATCACCTGCTCAGGGTCGCCGGAAAGAGTGCAACCGGAAATCGCGACGCGCCGGAAGGCCGGAATTGGTGCCACGCCTCAGATATCGTCGCTGAGATTGAGGATCGAGACCTCTGCGGTTCCGGCTGACCCATTGGCCTCGAACGCGTCGAGCTGGGCCAGCAATGGTGATCCGGTTGTCTGAAGCGTTGCGCGGTCGCGCAGCGCGAGCGTCAGGCAACGACGCTCGCCCACGCCAGGCTCGCTCCACGCGGTGCCGGACGGTTTGAAGCCAAGGCGCAGGAAGGACGCGACCTCTGCGGGGCGGGAAACGATCAATGCCATGCTGGCGCCGGCACCGAGCCCGACCCGGTAGGCATGCCGGGCGAGGGCCGGAGCAAGTGCCTGCGCTGAAGTCGTTTGCCTGACCGCTAGGCGCGAGAGCACCAGACAGCTGGGATATGCTGCCTGCGGCAGTGCGCTATGTCGAAGCATCGCCAGGAGCTGGGGATCGGTGACGGCGTCGGCTCCCTGGGTGATCCGGACCGCGGCGAGGCAGCGCCGCTCCGGCCCGGCCCAGAGATTCAGGCTTGCCGTATCGATCGGCTCCAGCAGCCAGCTTTCGCCATGGTTGGCATAGGTGGAACTCTCGCCGTCGCGCCCGATGAAAAGCCGGTAGCGAAGGCGTCCGATGGCATGGAGCTCCTTGGAGCTTGTCACGGCACGGATGGCAGGGTGCTGGCTCGGTCCCAGCGCCGCGGCGCCCCATAGCTGGCTAAGCGTGACCATTCTTATGGCGTCGGCGTTGACGCCCTGGCAGGTACACAGCTCGGTATCAGCCTTGTCACAAAGACGACAGCGTCCCCTCGTTTCGGCAAGGCACATTACGCATAGGCCCTTCACTGCCCATCCCCCGATTCGAGCAGGCTCGCCTTGATCGGCTAGTTTCAAACCTGCCGCAATTCAGGATCTCGGCCCTCACCCAATTGGGGTAAGACAGTTACTTCGCCGATAGTTAAGTTTCGACTGATCGTACGTGTCGGCAGCCATTGCTCTTCGGTTCCTGCTGGAGAATGATCGGCCTTAACTAGAAAAGGGTCGGGGGATCCGGGATGGCGCTGCGCGGGCTGAATAGTGCCGAGTTCGCTCGCACGGTCGCGCAGATTGGAGAAGTCATCGATGCGGCTGCGCTGGCCCCTGATCGGTGGCACGATGTCTGCGCTGCTTTCCAGTCCCTGCGCCCGGATGCGCGTGTTCTTTTTCAAGGCCATGACCGATTGGCCCCTTACGCCATGCCTCTGGCCGGAGCGGGCTGGGAGGATGTCAATCTCGAGCCGTACTTTCTGTATTACGCCTCTCGCAATCCATGGTTGGGAATCTGGAAGGAGATGGCGACCTCGAAGGTCGAGATTGCCGATGCGCTCCTGCCCCGCCGCGTCCTCGAAGCCACAGAATTCTACAACGACTGGCTGAAGCCCATGGGCCGGGCCGACATGGCCTTGGGACTCAAGATCGCCCATGAGCGTGATCGGGTCGCGTTCTTCTGTGCTCACTACGATAGCCGCTCCCATGAGCGGACAAACGAAGTAATGGCGCCGGTGATGCAGGCCCTGGCATCGCGCATGCGCCGGGCACTCGACTGCAACCGCGCCGTTCTGCGCGGTCAATGCTCAATTCCCAGTGATGGTCTCATGCAAAATCTGCTCGATCCCGCCTTGATCGTGAACTCCGAATGCAAACTCGTCGCGGCAAATTCGGCGGCCGAGGCGCTGATCGGCAGCGGTATGCTGATCAATGTGCGTGCCCGCGATATCGTATCGTTCGGCTTGCCCGAGATTGATGCCAGGTTCGCAAGGTCGGTCGAGGCCACCTGTGCGAGGCATCCTGGAGGGGCCGGGAGCCATGCCGAGTTCCCCGTCGAACTGGCCGGCATCCGGCTCACGGTCTCGGTCCTTCCGCTCGCTTCGAACCTGCACTCGCTGGCTTTGCGCGGCCCGCTTCCCTATTTCAGCCCGGCGGTCACGGCGTTGGTGATCCTCAGGGTGCTTCCTCCCGATCGGTTCGATGCCGTGGTTCGTTTTCGGGCACGCTATCGCCTGACCGAGCAGGAAGCCCGCGTGACGAATGCGCTGCGGCTCGGCGGCTCTCTGGTCGACATCGCGAAGGAGCTGGGTGTCACCTACGAGACCGCCCGCGCCCATATCAAAAGCGCCTTCAGCAAGACAGGGACGCATAATCAGCGCGAGCTTCTCTCACTGCTGCTCGCGGAAAGTGCCCGCTCACCCGAATCCACGATGTAAAGGCAAGGGTTGAGAAGGGCGCTCTACGCGTCCGGGCGATTGCTTCCGTCCAGCGGGTCGCGGCCTTCCTGCCGGTCGCGGTAAAGCGTCGCCTGGACCAGCAGCAGCAGCGTGACCGGCGTCGTGATCGTGATGAACAGGCCGATCAGGATCTCGTGCACCACGGGCCGGGTCTGGCCGATCGAGAAATACAGCATCGAGGCGAGCAGGATGCAGCCCATCCCCAGCGTCGAGCCGAGCGTCGGCGCGTGCACGCGCTCATAGAAGCTCTTGAACCGCAGCAGGCCGAGCGCGCCGATCAGGGCTAGCCCCGAACC
>JAEXUU010000147.1 GCA_023452965.1 Pseudomonadota bacterium
GGCCTGGACCTGGAAGCTGCGCTGGCCGCCGACGAAGGCCTCGCGGGCGAGACCATAGATCTCGGTGACGCCGTCATCGGTCATCGCATAGCAGCCGGCCGAGGTGCAGGCGCCGTGGACCATCAGCGCCGAGCCAGTGAAGCCCTGCGCCTGCTCCAGCGCATTGGGATAGCCGAGGTTGAAGGAAAGATAGAACTGCGACTTCGGGTTCATCAGCTCGGCGGTGACCGTATAGAACCCTTCCGGCGCCTGGCGATCGCCCTCGCGCTTCTTCGGGCCGAGGTGGCCCGACCAGCGGCACATCGGATAGGTCTTGAGCAGCGCATAGCGGCCCGAGCGGTCGCGCTTCCAGACCTCAAGCTCGCTCTCCTTCTTGAAGATCCGGATCAGGATCGGGTCGGCCTGCGTCATGCCCTTGGCCGACATCTGCGAGACCAGCGCGACCGGGAGCGGCTGGAGATGGCGGTCGTCGCCCTCCATCGCCACGCAGGAGGACAGAAGCACCGCTCCGGCGAGGAGCAGCGCATGACGGCGAAGGTTCCGGGCGAGGGAGCGGATGGACATTGCGGGATTGTCGGGGCGTATCGCTAACGGCTGGTGAACGGGCGCCACGCGACCCTGCAAGCTCATGCCGGTCGAGGTTCAACTGACAATTTCGTGAAGCGGCGGCAGGCCGGTCGCAACCTTTCCCCTCTTGACCCTGACATCACTAGAGGTCGCAGACCGGCCCGAGCCACCGGGAATCAACGCCATGCTCGACCGCCGCCTCGCCCTCCAGTCCATCGCCTTCGGCCTTGCCGGCTCGTTGTCAGCGACCGCCTTCGCACAAGGCCCCTCCGGCCTGCTCGAACCCGGCCCGCTGCCGGAGAAGATCTTCGGAGCGGCCGATGCGCCGGTGACGGTGATCGAATATGCCTCGCTCACCTGCCATCACTGCATGAACTTCCACACCAGGACCTGGCCGGACTTCAAGGCGAAGTATGTCGGCACCGGCAAGGTCCGCTTCATCATCCGCGAATTCCCGCTCGACCCGCTCGCCATGGCCGGATTCATGCTCGCGCGCTGTGCCGGCGAGGACAAATGGTATGCAGTCGTCGACATGTTCTACAAGACGCAGGAAGGCTGGGCCCATTCCGACAAGCCGCTGGACGGGCTGACCCAGGCGATGCGTCAGGCCGGCATGGGCAAGGACGGCGTCGAGGCCTGTCTGAAGCGCGAGGACCTCTACCAGGGCATCAGGCAGGTTTCCGAGCGCGGCAAGGGTTTTGGCGTCGACTCGACGCCGACCTTCTTCGTCAATGGCGAGAAGCATGTCGGCGCGCTGACGATCGAACAGTTCGACGCGATCCTGGCGCCGCTCCTGGCCGGGCGCTGAATCGAGCGGGGCCGCCGCGGGTGCTAACGCGCGCCCGCGATCGCCGCAGTCACGACATCGGGACGCCCGAGGAAGCGGCCGAGATCGAGCCAGACATTCTGATCCTCGGGCGACTGGCGCCGGATGAAGGTCAGCCCGGATTTCGACCAGGGCAGGACCTTGTCGGTCTGGTTGTCGAGGATGAACTCGCCGCGGTCGGTGACGACGGCGAGGACGGCATGGCCGCCGCCTTCCTTGTCGATCACCACCGTGATCAGCAGCGCCGACATCGGCCAGCCCCTGCGGATCAGCTCGCGGCGCTTCTCGAGGACGTAGTCCTCGCAATCGCCCTTGCCGCTCGTGGCATAGCCCCAGTTCTCGATGACGCCGAACTGGTCCTGGTCGGTGATCGGCTCGATCGCCTTGTTGTATTTCAGATTGACCGCGAGCAGCTCGCTCCACGACCGGTCGTCGAGTCGCGCCGCGCTGGCCGGCGAGCGCGAGACCCGGCAATCGCTGGGATTGTCGGCGCAGAACTGCGCCCAGCCGATCGGCGTGCGCGACGGCTCGCCGGCATGGAGATGGGCGAGATCGGTCGTGCCCGCAGCCTTGGCCGCCGGGGCCAGGCCCATCGCCGCGATGGCGAGGAACGCCGCTCCGATCCAGTTCCGCCTGCTTGTCATCACGCTCTCCTTGTCGGGAGCGCTTCTCGCAGACCCGGCTTGCGATGGCGCAAAACCGGAGGGCGCGATTCTACATCTAAGATTCAGATTCCATTGATATTTCTTTCCTTGCCATCAACCCTAAGGAAAGCTTCCGCCGCGCCCCGGACCGACCGGGAGCGCAAGCCGCAGCAACGCCTTGAGGCGTCAGACCGGGCGCGCGATCGCGCGCTTGGCCGTCTCGACGGCGCCGGCGCATTGCGGCGCGATCTCGACGAGCACCAAGTCCGGGCTCGCCGCTCCGGTCCAGAAGCGGACGACCTGGCCGACCGCCCAGCCCGGGTTATCGCTGACGCGCGTCACGATGGCGGGTGTGGCGGCGCGCGCGCAGGCCGCGACCTTCTCGGCGCTGTCGCGGGGTATGCCGAGCGCCGAAAGCTGGCTGGTGATCGCGCTCTGGATCGGGTTGAGGATCAGGAGCGAGACCAGGGCGGCGATGAACGATTCCATGGTTCGGCTTTCGGCTCTGCCTGTGTCGGAATTGCGGTGTCTCAGAGGCGCTGCTCGTGCCCCTCGGTCTGGCGGATCGCCTCGTCCTCGATCTGGATCGTCGTGTGCTTCAGCCCGAACTCGTCGGCGAGCAGCGTCCCGGCCGCGACGAGGACGGGCCGCGCATCGGCCATGTCGGCGACGACGACATGACCGCTCATCGCATCCAGGCCCGAGGTCAGCGTCCAGACATGGAGGTCGTGGACGGCCGTGACGCCGCGCAGGCCGAGCAGCGATTTCTCGAGCAGGGCCATGTCGATCTCCGGCGGCGTGCCTTCCATCAGGATATGGACGGCCTGCCGGAGCAGGTTCCAGGTCCGCGGCACGATGAAGAGGCCGATGCCGGCGCCGACGATCGGGTCGGCCAGGGTCCAGCCGGTCGCCATCACCACCACCGCGGCGACGATGACGCCGAGCGAGCCGAGCATGTCGCTCAGCACCTCGAAATAGGCGCCCTTGACGTTCAGGCTCTCGGAGGAACCGCCGGCGAGCAGCTTCATACTGATCAGGTTGACGATCAGCCCGAGGGCCGCGACCGCCAGCATCGGGCCGCCAAGAATGGGCGGCGGGTTCAGGAAGCGCTGATAGGCCTCGTAGAGGATGTAGACGGTCAGCAGGAGCAGCACGACCGCATTGGCCAGCGCCGAGAGAATCTCCATGCGGACATAGCCATAGCTACGCTGCGGCGTCGCCGGCTTCTCGGCGAAGCGGATCGCGATCAGCGCCAGAGCGAGGCCGCCGGCATCGGTCAGCATATGCGCGGCGTCGGCGAGCAAAGCGAGGCTGCCCGTCCAGAGCGCGCCGATCACTTCGGCCACCATGAAGCTCGCGGTCAGCGCCAGCGCCGCCGCCAGGCGCGACTTGTGGCGGCCCGCCGCGGTTCCGCCCTTCGCGCTGCCGCCATGGGAATGCCCTGCCGCCATGCCCTGCTCCATGCTCCCTGCGCGCCGCACCGACCTCAGGAATGGTCGGCGTGCTCCGGCTGCCCGAGATTCTCGACCTGCACCTGCGTCGTCACACGCCCGGCCCGGGAAAAGACGAAGGTCACGGGGATCGTCGCCCCGGGCTCGATCGCCTGCTTCAGCCCGACGAGCGTGATCTGTTGGACGCCGGGTCGGAGCGAGAGCCTGCTGTTGCCGGGGATGGCGAGCTCGTCGAGCTCGATCGGCCTGACCACGCCGCTGCTGCGGTCGAGCTCCTTCATCACGGCAAGGCGCGCCAAGGGCGTCTCGACCGCGATCAGCCGGTCGAGCACGCGGCCACCATTCTCGAAGCTCGCATAGACCGGATATTGCTCGCCGGCGCGTGCGGCCCCCCGCGACCAGGGATGCACGATACCGATATCGGCGCGTTTCGCGACCGGCTCGCGGTGAACCGTGCCGAGATAGATGAAGGGGCCGAGGCCGATGGCCGCGATTGCGATGGCGCGGAGCACCGTCCCTCGCGAGAGCAGATGCGGGCGCACCCTGCCATCGCCGAGGGCGCTGCCGAGCCGGGCCAGCCAGTTCGCGATCATCGCGATGCCTCCGGCTCGGTCTTCTGGGGTGCGGCGCCCGGGCCGGCAAAGCGGTCGGCGAGCGGCAAGCTGGCGAACAGCATCAGCATGACGCCGAGCGTGATCGCGATATCGGCGCCGTTGAAGGTCGGCCAATGCCAGCCGCCCCAGTGCAGGTCGATGAAATCGGTGACCGCGCCCTGCCGCCAGCGGTCGAGCGCATTGCCGAAGGCGCCGCCGGCAATCAGGGCAAGGCCGATGCGCTCGAGCCGGTGCCGCGACAGCGCCGCCCAGACGATGAGGCCGAGGCCGACCGCGAGCTTGAACAGCCCGAGCAGTTCGGGCCAGCGCTCCAGCGTCTCGCGGAACATGCCGAAGCTGATGCCGGTGTTGAAGCCGAGCCGCAGGTTGAGGAAGGGCGCAAGCTCGATCACCCGCGGCGGATCCATGACCACGGTCAGCACCAGCCATTTGCAGGCCTGATCGAGGCCGGCGGCGAGCGCGCTGACGGCGAGGATGCTGGAGATCGTCATGCCGGCAACTGCCTGGTGACGCCGAGCCAGCGCCGGACGCGGGCGCGATAGGCGAGATAGGGCTGGCCGAGCGAGGCGGTGAGCACGCGTTCCTCGATCGCGACCTGCAGGCGGATCGCGATCAGCAGAGCGAGGGTGAGGCCGGCCTGGACCAGGCTCGGCAGGACGATGAACAGCCCGATGAACAGCAGCGCCTGACCGAGGAAGACCGGGTTGCGCGAGATCGCGAAGGGGCCGCTGTCGACGATAGCGCCCTGCTCGCCCTCGGCCGCGCCGATGCGCCAGGAGGTGCCCATATAGCGCTGCGACAAAAGCGCGACGCAGGCGCCGATGACGACGAGGAGATGGCCGAGCACGTCGTACCAGGGCCCGTCCAGCGCAGCATGCAGCGGGTCATTTGCCACCGGATTGCCGAAGGCGGCGAGCAGCAGCGGCCAGATCACCGCCCCGGCAAAGGCGAGCTTGAACAGGAGCGCCGGCAGGGCCTGCTTCTCGCCGCCCTTTCCAAACAGCCAGACCGGACGGCCAGCCTCCTTCGCCAGGATCGCGCTCATGGCGAGGAAGCTGATCACATAGACCACGACCATCAGATAGCTGGCGATCTCCATGCCGCTCATCGCAAATCCCCTCAGCTCGCCTTGCCGGCGTCGAAGCGCAGCAGCCGCAGCGCATTCGCGGTGACCAGCACGGTCGCGCCGGTATCGGCGAGGATCGCGACCCAAAGCCCGGTGTAGCCGAGCACGCTGGTGACCAGGAACACCGCCTTCAGCCCGAGCGCGAGCGCGATGTTGACGCGGATGTTCGCCATGGTGGCGCGCGCCAGCCGGATCATCGCGGCAATGTCGCGGACACGGCTCTTCAGGACGGCGCCGTCGGCCGTCTCGAGCGCGACATCGGTGCCGGAGCCCATCGCGACGCCGATCCCGGCCGCAGCCAATGCCGGCGCGTCGTTGATGCCGTCGCCGACCATCATCACCGGAGCCTGCGCCGAAAGCTCGCGGATCGCCGCGACCTTGTCGTCGGGCATCAGCTCGGCCTTGTGGTCCATGCCGAGCGCGCCGGCGATCGCCGCGCCGGTGCGGGCATTGTCGCCGGTCAGCATCACCGAGCGCACGCCGAGCGCCTTGAGCTCGGCGACCGCCGCCGCCGCGTCGGCACGCGGCTCGTCGCGCAGCGCGATCAGCCCGGCGAGCACGCCATCGGCGATGACGGCGGCGACCGTCTTGCCGTCCGATTCGAGCTGCTCGACCGCGGCCTTCGCGGTCGCGTCGAAGGTCGCGCGGCTCGTGGCATGACGGGGCGCGCCGACGAAGATCGCGACGCCGTCGAGCTTGCCGGTGACGCCCTGGCCGGCGATGGCCGCGGCTTCGGAAGCGGGCCGCACCGGGATGAGATGCGCCGCGGCCCGGGCAATGATCGCCTGCGCCAGCGGATGGCTCGAGCCGGTCTCGACCGCAGCGGCGAGTTCGACAACCTCGCGCTCGCTCCGGCCCAGCGCCACCACTTCGGTGACGCGCGGCGTGCCCTCGGTCAGCGTCCCCGTCTTGTCGAAGGCGACCGTGCCGGTCTTGGCGGCGGCTTCGATGACGACGCCGCCCTTCAGCAGCAGGCCCTGCCGGGCGCCGGCCGAGAGCGAAGCGGCAATGGCGGCGGGAACCGAGATCACCAGCGCGCAGGGGCAGCCGATCAGCAGCAGCGCCAGCGCACGATAGATCCAGACCGCCCATTCGCCGCCGAAGAACAGCGGCGGCACCAGCGCGACGGCGATGGCTAGCGCCACGATCGCCGGCATGTAGATGCGCGAGAAGCGGTCGATGAAGCGCTCGGTCGGCGCGCGGGCCTCCTGCGCCTCCTCGACCAGGCGGATGATGCGGGCGATGGTGTTGTCCTGCGCCGCCTTGGTGACGCGGGCGCGCAAGGCCGCCTCGCGGTTGACCGAGCCGGCAAAGACGGGATCGCCGACGCCCTTGGTCTTCGGCACCGATTCGCCGGTCACCGGGCTCTCGTCGATGCCGGAAATGCCGGAGACGATCTCGCCATCGGCCGGGACCCGGTCGCCGGGGCGGATCAGCACGATCTGGCCGATCGCCAGCGCGGCGGCATCGATCTGACGCGTCGTGCCGTTCTCCTCGACCAGTGCGGTCTTGGGCACGAGGTCGCCGAGCGCCCGGATCGAGGCGCGGGCACGGTCGGCGGCGACACCCTCCAGCACCTCGCCAACGGCAAAGAGGAAGACGACGAGCGCAGCCTCCTCGGCCGCACCGATGACGAGCGCGCCGGCGGCGGCGATCGTCATCAGCATCTCGATGGTGAAGGGCACGCCGGCCGCAGCAGCGGCGAAGGCGCGCCGCGCCACCGGCACGACGCCGATCAGACAGGCGGCGACGAAGAGCCAGTAGGAACCAGCGGGCCAGGCGAGGCTCGCCAGCCAGGCGCCGGCAAGCAGGCTTCCGGTGAGCAGCACCAGCCGGCCCTTGCCGGTCTGGTACCAGCTCATGCCGTCGGGCGTCACCTCATGGACATGGCCAGGCAGGCCGTGCCCGGCATCGGCCTTAGCATCGGCCTTCTTGCCCGCGCCGCCATGCGAATGCGCATGGCCTTCATGAGAGTGCTCATGCTCATGATCATGCGCGTGCTCGTGCCCATCGTGCGACGCATGCCGGTAACCGGCCTCGTGGCCGGGCTTGGCGTGCCCGTGATCATGGCCGCAGCCGCAGGCATCGGCAGCCTTCGGCGCAGCCGCGGGCTTGGCCGGTGCCAGAGCATAGCCGAGGCCGGCGACGCGGCGCTCGACCTCGGCCGCCGTCGCCCCGCCGGAGGCGAGCGAGAGCGACAAAGTCTCCGACATCACCGAGAGTCGGACATCGCTGACGCCGGGCAGGCGCTCGACGGCACTGCGGATCTTCGCCGCGCAGCTCGCGCAATCCATGCCCGTGACCTGCCAGGACAGCGGGCTTGCGGCATCGGAATCGGTTTCGCGCATGATTGTCTCCGCTTGACGGCGCCTAGAGACACCCCAGATACAATCTGAAGTGACTAGAGGTTCAAGAGGAAAATCGATGTCCGACCGAAAGAATCTGGAACGCGTCGTTCCGATCGGCGTGCTGGCCGAGCAGACCGGCGTCAAGGTCGAGACCATCCGCTATTACGAGCAGGTCGAACTGCTGCCGCCGCCGGAGCGGACCGAAGGTAACCAGCGCCGCTATGGCAGGCGCCATGTCGAGCGGCTCGCCTTCATCAAGCATGCGCGCGATCTCGGCTTCTCGGTCGACAGCATCCGCACCCTGCTGAAGCTTTCGGACAACCCGGAGCTGCCCTGCGACCAGGCGCATGCGATCTCCGTCGCCCATCTCGGCGAAGTCCGCCACAAGATCGCGCGGCTGCGCTCGCTCGAGAAGGAGCTGGAGCGCATCGCCGCGACCTGCTCCGGCGGGGTCAGCGCCTGCGATTGCGCGATCATCGAAGCGCTCGCCGACCACTCGCAATGCGCTCATCACCAAGGCGGTGTCGCCGACGCCTGGCGCTGAACCCGGCCGATTCCAGCCCAAATGGCCGGAATCGCGCCAAGGATGCGGAATTCCACTCGACTCTCAACCCTAAAGAAGCAACCATAGGTTGTCGGCGAAGGTGAAATGGCCCGCCGACACGGGGGGCGACGATGGGAGCGCGGTCTTATGACCGTGTCGTTGCGTGAGCGGCGTGGCCGAAGCGGGCCTGCCGGTCGAGATCGCTTTCCTCGCGAGCCACGGCGTTCCTCCAGCTGAACTTCAACGGGCAGCGCTCGCCGCCGTCCGGCTCGGCGTCTCGCCTGCAAGGCAGGTCATCGCCTCCGGCCTCGTCGGTGAGGTTGCATTCTACCGGGCCCTCGCCGCCGAGCTCGGCCTACACTTCCTCGCCGAGGCTCCGCCACTGCTGCCGGGCGGAGACCTCGCGGCGATCATGCGCGAGGGCGTGTCGCGGGCCGCGAACGGGCCAAGGAGTCCCGTCCGCTTCGCCTGCGCACCGCCAGCAGGCGCACCGCTGCGGCGCTTCATGGCGGGCAAACCGCAGGGCCGCGACGACCTCGTGATCGTGACGCCTTCGGCTCTGGCCAGAGGGCTGCGCGCCAGCAATGCCCGCATGCTCGCCCGCCGGGCGGCCGGTCTCGACGAAGCCGGCCTTACCCGCTTCAGCGCCCGCACCGGCAGCAGCATCTCGCAGAAGGGGCTTGCGCTTCTCATGGTCGGCCTGCTCGCCGCGCTGACGACCCTCGCGCCGGTCGGCACGCTGATCGGTGTCGCGCTGGCCCTGGGACCGGTCTTCTTCGGCGCCGTCGTGCTGCGCCTCGCGAGCCTGATGGAGAAGCCCCCGGCCGACCTCTGGCGCGAGCATCGCTGGCGCGTCGATGACAGCCGCCTGCCGGTCTACACCGTCGCCGTGCCGCTCCTCGGCGAAGAAAAGGTCCTGAACCAGCTCATCGGCGCGCTGTCGGCGCTCGACTACCCGCCCGCCAAGCTCGACATCCGCATCCTCGTCGAGGAAATCGACCTGGGCATGCAGCGGTTGCTGGCGGCGCGCCAGCTGCCGCCTTTCATGCAGATCGTGATCGTGCCGCGCGGCGCGCCGCAGACCAAGCCGCGCGCCCTCAATGTCGCGCTGGCGGAAGCACAGGGCGAGCTGTTCACGATCTTCGACGCCGAGGACGTCCCGGAGCCGCAGCAATTGCGCCTCGCCGCCGCGCGCTTCCTGCGCGACGACGCGGATCTGGTCTGCCTGCAGGCCCGGCTTGTCATCGACAACACCGGGGATGGCTGGCTCGCCAGCTTCTTCGCGCTCGAATATGCCGGGCTCTTCGACGTCTTCAATCCGGGCCTGCTGCGCTGCGGCCTGCCGATCATGCTCGGTGGGACCTCGAACCATTTCCGCACCGAGGCGCTGCGCGAGGTCGGCGGCTGGGATGCCTGGAACGTCACCGAGGATGCCGATATCGGCTTTCGCCTGGTGAGAGCCGGCGGCCGCATCGCCGACCTGCCCTCGGCGACCCTGGAGGAGGCTCCGCCCAATCTGCGCGTCTGGATGAAGCAGCGCACGCGATGGCTGAAGGGCTATCTGCAGACGCTGATCAGCCACCTTCTGGCGCCGCATCGGCTGCTGCGCGAAGCCGGGCCGGTGGCAACGCTGACCTTCCTGGTGCTGGCGCTCGGCACCCTGCTGGGTACGCTCGGCTACCCGTTCTTCCTGCTCGGTTTCACGCTCGCCGTTCTGAACGGCTCGCTGCTGAACCCCGACAGCTCTCTTGAGCTGCTGCTCTCGGCCACCGCACTAACGCTGACCGGTGCCGGGGTCTGCGTCGTTTTCCTGGTGCCGGCGCTCGGGGCCTGGCGACGCGGCGCCGTCGACCTCTGGCGCTGCCTACCGGGTCTGCCGCTCTATTACATGCTGGTCTCGCTGGCGGCCTGGCTCGCGCTGATCGAGTACAGCAACCGTCCCTTCGCCTGGAACAAGACAGAGCATGGCCGCGCCCGCTCCTCGCGCTATCGCAAGCCGCCAGCCTAGATCAGAACTGGCAGCGCGCCGGCGTCAAAGATGCCGCAGCCATTCCTGCGCCGCGTCCGCCGGCGGGCGCTCGATGTTGAAGGCGCCGACGAAGCCACCATTCTTGTCCATCAGATAGACCAGCGCGGTGTGGTCCATGGTGTAGTCG